>JBJKOY010000134.1:0-16420 GCA_046706945.1 Ignavibacteriaceae bacterium
TAATAAAGGCAATGCCAAGCATTAAACCGTAGCTGTATACGGTAAAAGGACCGATCTTAAAAAGTTCGGGGTACATTTCAGAGTTTTTCCTTATATAATAAATCTAATTTTTATTTCACTGCAATGAAAAGCAAACTAGGGATAGGAGGTATAGGGTATAAGCAATAGGGTATATGTTATAAAAAAAATTATTAATACCAACGACCTACCGCCAACAATCCACCTCCTACTTCCAACAATACTACCTCCCTACAGTCTCAATAATCTTTTGAATATCGTTTACCCCGATCAGCTGCTGTTCGCCGGTAGCCATGTTTTTAAGATTAAATTTACCGGATTTATATTCGTCCCCGCCGACAAACAGCACGTACTCGGCATTTAATTTATTGGCTTCTCTCATTTGTGCTTTTAAACTTCTTTCAAGGTAATCGAACTCCGCCGAAAAATTCATCTCCCTTAATTTTAACGCAATATTATATACCGCGGAAGTCAATTCCTTTTCGAGCCTGACAATATAAAAATTAATTTTTTCTTCGCCGGAAGCGAGCGAGTTCTCGTTTTCGCAGGCGAGTAGAATTCTTTCGATGCCTGCCGCGAATCCCACACCGGGAGCGGGGCTGCCTCCAAGCTGCTCGATCAGAAGGTCGTACCTCCCGCCTCCGCACAAAGCGCTTTGCGAGCCGACTTTACCGCTGACGATCTCGAAAGTTGTTTTAGTATAATAATCCAAACCTCTTACAAGTCTGGGGTCTATTTCATAGGTAACGCCGGACTCGGATAAAAGTTCCTTTACAGTTTGAAAATGTTCCCTGCTTTCAGGGTCGATATGATCGATTAAAAGCGGGGCGTCTTTTAAAATTTCCTGGTCTCCTTCCGATTTACTGTCGAATACCCTAAGAATGTTCGTATCGAATCTTCTGGCGCTGTCTTCGGATAATTTGTCTTTGCGGCCTCCGAGAAAATCCTTCAGCAGCTTTTTATAATTTTCTCTGGACTCCGGAACGCCGAGCGAATTTATTTTTACCTGCAGGTCTTTTAAACCGAGTTTTTTTAGAATCGAGTAGGCGATAACGATCATTTCGGCATCAAGCAGCGGCGACCCGCTTCCGAGAGCCTCCGCCCCGAATTGATGGAACTGTCTTTGCCTTCCGGCCTGCGGCCTTTCCTGGCGGAACATGGGCGAAATATAGTACAGCTTATTTAAGGACTGCTGTTTGCCGAGGGAGTGCTCGTTAAAAGCCCTTACTACGGAAGCCGTCATTTCAGGCTTGAGAGTCAGACTTGTTTCGCTCCTGTCGGTAAATGTGTACATTTCTTTTCCTACAATATCCGTCTCCTCGCCGATGCCTCTTGCGAACAAAGCCGTTTCTTCGAAGACTGGCGTTCTTATTTCCCTGTAATTAAAATTGGAAAATATGCCGCAGACAACGGACTCCAGTAATTTCCATTTATTTATTTCTTGGGGAAGGATATCTTTTGTGCCGGTTACAGCTTTGATCATAATTTATTTTTCGGAAGTATTAATAATGTTCTAAAACGCAATAAAGGCTAAACCCAGGGTTTAGCCAGAATTTATTGCACAATATTTCGTTAAAGAATAAATCGTAAAGTATAAAATTGCGACAGAAGTTATCAAACCTCGAAATAGTTTTCTTCTTCTTTTTTGAATATTTCCAGGATTTCGTCCGAGGTCTTCGCCTCTATTAGCTTTTCCCTGAATTCATCCTTATTCATCATTCTTGAAATACGGCTTAACAACTTGATATGTTTGCTTACAAGGTTATCTTTCCCGACTAATAAAAAGACCAAATAAACCGGATGACCGTCTAAAGAATCGTATTCAATCGGGCGGGTAGTCTTGCCGAATGCGGCCAATATATCCGTAACAGCGTTGGTCTTTCCGTGAGGGATTGCGAAACCTTTCCCCACTCCCGTAGACATTATTTTTTCCCGTTCCAAAACTGCATCTCTTACTTTCTCAAGCTCGATGACCCTGGCATCGTCTTTAAAAAGATTTATAAGCTCATTTATTACATCTTCTTTTGTTTGGCCCTGAAGATCGGCAACAATACAGTTTTTGTTTAATAAGTCAAGTACTTTCATTAATAATCCGCCGCTTGTCTAAAAATCGAACATTATAAAATTTTAAAATTAGTATGACAATTTAAGAATTACATAAAAGTTAAGCAATGAGTTAAATAAATTATGTGCACAAAAATAGTTATTATTGGCAGAAATCACCAAAACGCATTTAATTTAGCAAAGTCGCCAATCTAATTACCGCATTCTGGGCGGGGTCATAATCCGGGTTGTATATTAAAGCCCTGTTGTAGTGCTTTAATGCTACGATCCATTCCCCCTTGTTTTCGTATATTTTTCCAAGACTGTAAAACGGGAAATGCTTCGCTTTGTAATTATACGATCTGATGGCTTTTTCAAACCAAATTATCGCTTTGTTTTCCTCCCCCAGATTCATAAGGTAATTTCCGATATCGTTGTAGGGATATCCGTATGCAGGATCAATTTTAATGGCCTTTTTGCATTCCTCTATAGCTTCGGAATATTTACCTTTTATACTGTAAGCTTCGCCTAGGTACGTATGGGCTTTTGCGGTAGGAAAAATATCAATAGAAATGGAGTACTGCCTGATAGCTTCGTCTATTTCGCCGTCAGTCTGAAACTGAAAGGCTTTTAGAAAGATTTCCTCGGCCAGCGATATTTTTTCGTTTGAACTCATAATTTCTGTACCGGTTTAAGAAAAAAATTCAAAATCCGAGTTTTTACCGGATATATTAATTCGGTACGGACAAACGTTCATTCCGCACACATAAATAAACCGATTAAAACGCAAAAACAATTTACTTTCGATAAGAGGCATATACGGGATATAAAAAACCCTTATAGGCGGATCGATAAAATTATTATACCCGATTGCCTTACGGGTTTGTTTGCGTTAATTTAGAACACGGACAATTTTTAAATTCTAAAAACAGGGAATTTGCCATGAATATTCAAAATAAAACGGTTCTGGTACTGGGCGGATGGGGTCTGGTAGGCAGCGCCGTTGCGCGAAAACTTGTCGGGGAAAATCCCAAAAGGATTATTATCACCTCGTTAAAGTATTCGGAAGCCCAAGAAGCCGCAGCAAAACTTCAGGAAGAATTTCCGCTGTCAGGTAAATCGTTATTCATCCCGTGGGGCGGGGACATTTTTGTCAGGAATGAATTCCGCGAACAAAACCGCCTCGGTCTTCTTGAAGATAAAGAAAAGAGACAAATCATCTTAAACGATGTTATGGACGAACTCAGCGACGATATAATCAAAAATTCTTCCGTCTATAATCTGCTGATCACTTATAAACCCGAAATAATTATCGACTGCATTAACACCGCAACCGCAATAGCCTACCAGGACATATATTCTTCCTACAGGCATGTGGCAGGGATTATAAAAAAAGAAGGAAATTACGAAGAGCTGGTGAACGCAGTGGAAAAAATGATGTGCACGCTTTACATTCCCCAGCTTATAAGGCACATACAGCTTCTTTATACGTGCATGAGTATTATTAAAACGGAAATATACGTCAAAATAGGCACCAGCGGTACGGGCGGTATGGGATTAAACATTCCCTACACGCACAGCGAAGAGAAGCCTTCGAGGGTTTTGCTGAGCAAATCCGCCATAGCCGGTGCCCATACCCTTCTTCTATTTTTAATGGGCAGAACGCCGGAAGGACCTATCACCAAGGAAATAAAACCGACGGCCGCAATAGCATGGAAAAGGATCGAATACGGCGAAATCAAAAAACGCGGCGAACCGATTAAGCTGCTGGATGTCCCGGTAACCGAAGCCGTTCCGCTGAAAGATAAATTCGTGCTTTCACAGAACAAACATTATAAGACGACCGGGGAAACATTGAAATCCGTCTTTATTGATACCGGGGAAAACGGAATTTTCTCTAAGGGAGAGTTCGAGACTATTACCGCTCAGAAACAGATGGAATTCGTTACGCCTGAAGAGATAGCGGACGTCGTTACTTATGAGATCCAGGGGGGAAATACCGGACACGATATTGTGAGCTCGCTCGATCATGCCACGTTGGAACCGACATATCGTGCGGGATATATGCAGCATATGGCTGCGGAAAAATTGGCCATCCTCGAAAAGGAACACGATGTACGGAGCGTAGCTTTCGAACTTCTCGGACCTCCGCGCCTGTCAAAACTTTTATTCGAGATTCATCTTATCTCGCTTCACTGCAAAACCATGAAAGAAATCATCGGGAAAGATCCCGAAGAACTTTCGGGGTTATGTTTCGATACTATATTAAATAATTCAAAACTGCGCAGCGAAATAATATCTATCGGCATCCCCGTTCTTCTGCCGAACGGCGAAAGCCTGCTGAGAGGCGATGTAATTAAGATCCCGGCTTTCAGAGGCGAAAACACACTTGATATTACCGGGGAAAATATAGAGCGCTGGTCCAACGAAGGATGGGTGGATCTCAGGGCTTCAAACATAAAGAAATGGCAGAAAAGGATTTCCGAATTAATCGAAGAATCCGAAAGCATATCTTCTACCAATACCAGTTCAATGCACGTAAGGACTAGAGATTATTGGAAGAACTACAATGAAATAAATATAGGCAAAATCTGCAGCTGGCTTTTTATTCACGAAGAACACGGCCGCAGGATGAAGGCTTGAAGGATGCATGGCTGTATGGGTGCATGTTGTCATGCATTCATGCTCTCATGCAGCCATGCTTCTCGTTTCACTATTCCTTAACAGTACCTTCAATAATTTTTTCTTCAAGCATTATGGATTTCGGGAAAAGTATATTATTTTCAAGGTGTACATGCCTGTGAAGATCCTCTTCAAATTCTTTTAACTCCCTGTAAAAGAGATTAAAAGTATTGCAAGCGTCCGGCGGCACCGAATAATTACCGGATAATTGTCTTATATCGAACATGAAGTTTCCCGCGGTTTCATGCTCAACTTCCATCATTTTGATAGGGTTGGCGATTTTACCGAAGTAGGGGGCCTCATACGTCGTTAAACCGTTCTTAACCTTTGCGAGGTTTTTGATATACGGGAAAAGTATCTGTTCTTCCTTTATTAGATGCTGCCCGAGATCCTTGTACACGGCCGAAAATATTTTTGCTATTTCAATTAATTCCGGATGATTTTTACCGTGCGCCGCTACTACTTTTTCGGCATGCGAGGCAATAACCGGAATACTCTTTCTGACGTACCGGTGATGGTTGTTGATTATATAATCTACAAGGAAATCCAATTCCCAATCGTTAAACCTTATATCCAAACCGGGCATCGAATTGCTTCCGATTGAAATTTCAGTCAATAATTCGTCCGGGCTGATTCCTTTTTCTCCGCATGCCTCGGCGAAAGATTTGTTCCCTCTGCAGCAGAAATCAAGATCGTATTTTTCAAACACTTCCGCCGCTTTGTTATTTTTAGTTACTATCTGCGCCAGAGTCATTTCCTTCAGCGTCTCGTTTTCCGTTTCGAAATAATTATTTGTTGAATCCATTTTCTACTCCTTGTTATAATTTGTTACTTTAAAGCCAATTTACCGTTTCTTATTTTTTTCACTTCTCCGGGAGTTACTGATTTTCCCGAGTTTCCGAAGGAGTGGTATACATACGTCAGCACCGCGGCAATCTGCGAATCGCTTAAATTCTGCGGCGGCATGGTATTATTAAAATGCTTGCCGTTTACGGTAACGGGACCGGTTTTCCCGTGCAGCACTATCCCTATCGCCCGCTCCTTATCGGCGTTTAGAAAATCGGATTTTGCCAGAGGCGGGAACACGCCGGCTATACCCATCCCGCTTTGCTGATGGCATGCGAAACAAGTTGTTGAAAATATGTTTTTACCCGTTTGGACAATTGTATTAATATTATTTGGATTTTCCGATATTTCATCGAGGTTATCCGTTGCCGTATTTTCGTTTCCGGCTTCAAGCGTTTTATCCAGATCCGAACCGAGATAAATCTCGTCTTTCTGCTTCCCCGAATAGAGCTCTTTATTTTCGTCCCCGGTTACCTTCAGCATCCCCAGGGCGCCTTTGTCGAATGCCCTGAATATGGAGTGGTCTACCAGTAAGTAAGTCCCCGGAACTTTTACTTTAAATTGGATAATTGCTGTGCCGCCGGCCGGAATAAGGACAGTCTGGACATTTTTTTGAGTTACGAGCTTTCCACCGTACTGCCAGACCTCATCGAAAATTTCTCCGATTATATGGAAGGAAGATATTAAATTCGGGCCGATGTTCCCGACGTATAATCTTACAGTCTCGCCTTCTTTAGCGGTTAGAGCATTATTGCCGGTAAGGGAGCCGACGGCCCCGTTAAATACGACGTAAGTAGGATCTTCGCTTAGAGCTTTTTCCATAGAGAATTTCTGCAGCCCGGTCTCGCCGTAGTTGCCCGTTGTATAGAATTCGCTTTGCATAACGTAATATTCCCTGTCGGCATGCGGAAAGCCCTCCTTGGGCTGAACCAGAATTAAGCCGTACATTCCGTTCGCAATATGCAGCGGAACCGGCTGTGTTGCGCAATGGTACATGAACAGTCCCACTCTTGTAGCTTTAAAAGTAAACACGGATGTATGCCCGGGGAGGGTCTGCGAGGAAACCGCTCCGCCTCCCGGTCCCACAACCGCATGAATATCAATACTGTGGGACATTGTGCTTGTGGGGCTGTTATGAAGATGAAATTCTACTTCGTCTCCGACTCTTACCCTTATAAATTTTCCCGGTACTCTGCCCCCGAACGTCCAGAAGTTATATTCTACTCCGTCCATTAATTTGCCTTTTCTCTGAATCGCCTCCAGGTTTACTATAACTTTTGAAGGATTATCACGGGTAATGGGCGGGGGAACATTTGGAGCATATGTGGTTTGGGCTATTTCCGTGCCTTCCAATTTATCATTATAAGTATTGCCGCACCCGGTACTGTAAAGTATAAAAGCAGCGGCAATAAGAAAATAAGTAAGGTAACTTCCTGAACTTGTCTTTAAATATTTTTTCATGGTTTTTCCTTTCATTTTTTTACCCCTGTACTTTCAACTATTCCCTGTTTTCCGGCCGATTCATTGTTTAAACTTTTAACATTGCCTGATTCGGAAGATTCTTTATCCAATTTATGAATCGCCGCAGCGCCGGTCGGATGACCGTAGGTATCCATTAATTTGTAATGCACCAAATATTGCCGCCGGGTTATATTGTTCTGCCAGTGCCCGGTTATCATCCCGATGCCGGTTACAAGCATAAAGACCGCGACGACTCCCGCAGCGACCGCTTTTTTGGGAACTTTCTTTTTTGAGTATACGGACTTCAAATACAATGTATCTTTAACCGGACAGGCGTCGATACAGCTCATGCATGTGCTGCACTCGTCGGATATTACAGTTTTTACTTTATCTACTTTTATTGCGGAAGGACAGGCCTTTGCGCATAATCCGCAGTCGATGCAGCTTACGGTATTTCTCTTAATCTTATGCGGGCTTAAGAATGAGACCAGGCCCAGAAGGGCCCCGTAGGGACAAAGGAACCGGCACCAGAAATTTCTTATAAATATCGAAAGTATAAACAGGATTGATATGATAATTAACGCGAAGGTCGAAATATCCGCGAAGAAGAAATACATTTTAAGATCCGCCACCTGGTTGTACGGGCTGTTAAGGAACATTTTTACAGCCGCAAGATTCATCATAACAAAAACGGCATAGAATAAAAAACCGAGCAGGATATATTTCAAACTTCTTAAAGGATAATCGAGCCACACCGGCAGTACCGGCTTCCTCCCAAGCAGCTTCTCACCGAAGTTCCCTATCATTTCCGAAATAAAACCAATAGGACAGAGCCAGCTGCAGAATGCCTTTCCGAAAACCAATGAAACCAAAACTATGGCAAGAAAGATGAACATCCCCGCAGGGTGGGCATTTGAAATGACGCCGGTCTTTACAAATAAATACAGACTCATCATCGAGCTTATCGGCAGAAAACCGTCTACGCCCGGAGGCCTGCTGAAGAACGCGGCCTTGCCTCCGGTTTCCAGGTAATGAACGAATAAATAAAAATCGATCCCGATCCAGATGCACAAAAGCACGAATGCCGTCTGAATATAAAACCGGTACTTCTGTACGGGCGGCTCGCCGTTGCGCGTTATTTTCTTTTTTGTTTTCATTATCGGATATTTTTATCTGATTTTATATTAAAAATTTTTTATTTATAGATTTTGGATTTTTTTAATTGCTTTCGATTTTAATTCTTCCAGCGTTTCGTCGCTCAGCATATTATAAGCATCCGATCTTAACAGGCCCCATTTCTCATGCAGCGGACAAGGGTGATCCGGAGTGCATTCGGGAAATCCCAGCACGCAGCTGTTGAATATGTCCAGGCCGTCTATTGCCGTAACTATATCTATTAACCTGATTCTCTGCGGATTTTTTGCAAGCGCAAATCCGCCCGACTTCCCTTTTTTTGAATACACTATGCCGCTTTCGGTTAAGCTCTGCAGTATCTTCGAGACGAATTCCTTGGGTATATTTAATTTCTTAGCTATATCGTCAGCGGGGACAACATCGTCTTTTCCTTTAGTCGCCAAATATAACACCGCTTGAAGCCCGTATTCGCATTTTTTTGAGAATATTACAGTCATTTTATAATCAGATTATTTTATCTGATTAAATATACTTGATTATTCTTTCCGTGTCAAATTAATTTTTAACGTATTAATTTTAGTCACGAAACCATACGGCCGTTTTATTATCATATGTTTACCGGTGCAAAAAGTTTTCTGCCGGTAAGAGCATTATCCGTAAATTAAATGAGTAATGGAAATGGAAGGTACTTTTTATTACGATACAAAAGTGGAATGGAAAGAAGGAAGGTCGGGAGATCTAACCTCCGCAGGCTTTCCCGATATTAAGGTAGCAACCCCGCCGGAATTCAACGGAGTTTCAGGTATATGGACGCCCGAACATTTATTTGTCTCGTCGGTTAACATATGTTTGATGACCACGTTTCTGGCAATTGCCGAGAATTTTCACCTGACTTTTTTAAATTATGCCTGTGAAGGCAGGGGTAAATTGGAAAGAGTAGAAGGCAAATTCATGATTTCCGAAATAGAATTAAATCCTAAAATAACGGTCGACAGCGAAAGAGAGCGTAAGAAAGCTTTAAGAGTCATCGAAAAATCCGAGAATGCATGCCTTATTTCCAATTCGATAAAAACAAAAGTAATTCTAAATCCGGAAGTAGTTATATCGGAAAAATTACCGGATTAAAGAAAGCTTGGGTGCATGATTGTATGGATGCATGAGAACATCACTTAATCTTGTACTTGTACTTGAACTTGTCTAATACTTACACTTGCCTTGAACTTGCACTTGTACTTGAACTCTTATTTTTCCCCCAATTTACGAAACGAATTATTCCAGCACATCCTCGCTGGAATATTTTCTCTCGCTGTACAATCTTCCTATCTCGGCCCCGATTATGAATACAATTGAAGAGTAGTATATCCAGAACGCTACTACAACCACTATAGCATAAGTTCCGTATATGCGCCCGAGCGTCGTGAAATGATGAAGGTAAAAGCCGAATCCCTGTTTTGCCGCTTCCCACAATATGGCAGCCCATAACGAACTTACGAAAGTAGCTTTTCTCCCCAGTTTTCTTATAGGCACGCTTACATATAAAATAAAAAAGACCAAAAATATTATTATTAAAGAAACTACGGAAATTATCAGGTGATCGAATATGCCGAAGTTAAAAAAATGAAGGACGTTCCATTCGCCCGCCATTTGTCTTATTAAATCCAGAGCGGGAGTAATAATGGTCAGGATGAAAAATATTATTATCACCATTAACACGAGAGCGAAGTCTTTTAATTTGCCGATGAGAAAATGAACGTTGCTTTCCAATCCGAATACCCTGTTGAGGATGGTTCTCATACTGCTGAACAATCCGCTTGCCGCAAACAGGAGACCGAACCCTCCGATTATTCCGGCAATATTCTTATACTTGACAACCTCGCCGATCCTGGTAAATACTATGTTTTTAACGAAGTCCGCATATTTGGCATAAGGGATAATAGTGTTGATCGCCGCGTTTACCTGAGCCTGCATGCTCTGGGAATTAAGGATGTTTCCCAGTATGTAGAACATTATTAGAAAGAACGGGATAATACAGACGAAAAGCGAGAATGCAAGTCCCCCCGCCAGAAGAAACACGTGGTGTTCGTCGGCTCTTCTGATTAAACCGCCCATGTAATGTTTTACAAAATCTTTTGCTTTATTATACGACGGTTTATAATTAAGTGTTTGTCTGATCTTATGGAATTGAGAATATATTTTCAGGCTCTTTATCCATTGTGTAAAGATCTCTTTAATCATTCATAATACGCGATATAGTGTTAAAATAGATACCGGCAAGATCATCCAGCGAAAGATCTATCTTACCGTTTATCTTTAACCTGTCGCCGCCCGTTTTTCCGATTAACTTAAAAGTTTGATTATTTCCGGAAAGTAATTTTTCCAGCTCATTCTTATTTTCTTCTGATACGGTAACAATGATCCTTGACTGGCTCTCGGAAAACAAGGAGAAATCTTCTCTGGTTCTAACCGGGAAGTCGACTTCGGCGCCGATATGTCTTTCATCATTCATGATACAGCATTCCGCCAGGGCAACCGCTGCTCCTCCTTCGGATATATCGTGGGCCGATTTAATCAATCCCTTTCTTATCGCTACAAGCAGCGAGTCTTGCAGTTTTTTCTCCGTTTCCAGATTTATTCCGGGCGCATCGCCCGCGACCCGGGAATGAATGACCTTGAGGTATTCGCTCCCGCCAAGTTCTTCAAAATCTTCCCCCAGCAAGTAAATGAGGTCGTTGCCGTTTTTAAAATAAGAAGTCGTAACGTCTTTAAGTTTTTCTATAAGTCCCACCATTCCAATAACCGGTGTGGGATAAACCGCGGTATTGGGTGATTCATTATAAAAGCTGACATTTCCGCCGGTTACCGGCGTATCGAAAAACCTGCAGGCTTCTCCCATTCCTTCTACGGCTTCTTTAAATTGCCAGTACATTTCAGGTTTATACGGGTTGCCGAAATTAAGACAGTTAGTAATCGCCAGCGGGGTCCCTCCCGAACAAACTATGTTCCTTGCGGATTCGGCAACGGCGATCTTGGTCCCTTCTTTCGGATTGAGATAAACATACCGGGAATTACAGTCGGTCTTCATAGCAAGGGCTTTGTCGGTTTCCTTTAAATAAATAACCGCGGCATCGCACCCCGGTCCGACAACCGTGTTGGTTCTCACCATCGAATCATACTGTTCGTAAACCCACTTTTTGGAAACAATGTTCGGAGAAGAAAAGACTTTTAAAAAAGTACTGCCGATATCACCGGGACGCGGCAATCCGTTGAAATCGATTTTCCTCATTTCTTTAATATAAGACGGTTCCTTTGTTTCGCGGATATAGACGGGAGCGCCTCCGCCAAGCACCAATTCGTAAGCGGGTACGACGGCTTTTTTTTCCCCTTCGTAGTCAATGTCGAGCATGCCGTCGCCGGTAACATATCCGATTATTTCGCAGTGCAGATCCCATTTCTCAAAAACTTTTTTTACTTCGTCTTCAAATCCTTTTTTAACTACGCACAGCATCCGTTCCTGGCTTTCCGACAGCATAATTTCGTAAGCCGTCATGCCTTTTTCCCTGAGGGGAACTTTGTTCAGATCGATCTTCATACCCGACGAACCCTTTGCGCTCATTTCACTGGTCGAGCAGGATATCCCCGCCGCGCCCATATCCTGGATCCCAATCAGCAAGCCTTTCTTAATTATCTCAAGCGAAGCCTCCAGCAGAAGTTTTTCGGTAAAGGGATCGCCTACCTGCACCGACGGGCGCTTTGCTTCCGACTTTTCGGATATCTCCTCCGAAGCAAAGGTCGCGCCGTGAATGCCGTCGCGGCCGGTCGAAGAGCCGACAATCATAACCGGACTGCCTTCGATCTTAGCCACCGCGCTTGCAAACTGATCTTTTTTTACTATGCCCACGGCCATCGCGTTTACGAGAGGATTACCCTGGTAAGATTCGTCGAAGTATACCTCGCCTGCTACCGTAGGCACGCCGAAGCTGTTCCCGTAATCTCCGATCCCTCTAACTACCCCGTCGAACAGGTATCTTGTTCTTGCATCGTCGAGGCTGCCGAATCTCAGAGAATCCAAAGAAGCTATCGGCCTGGCGCCCATCGTAAAAATATCCCTCATAATACCGCCTACCCCGGTAGCGGCGCCCTGGTACGGCTCAACGGCGGAGGGATGGTTATGACTTTCGATCTTAAATGCCACCGCAAGATCGTCGCCTATATCTACCAGGCCCGCATTTTCCTCACCCGCTCCCACCAGCAGCCTTCCCCCGCTTCTGGGCAGAGTTTTAAGCAGGGCAATGGAATTCTTATAGCTGCAGTGCTCGCTCCACATAACGCTGAAAATTCCCAGCTCCGTATATGTAGGAACCCTTCCCAATATTTTTTTTATTTTTTCGTATTCCTCTTCAGTTAGACCGTGCTCCGCGGCAGATTTGATATCTACTTCGGGCTCCTTTATGCTCGTATTTTTTTGCATCGCATCCTTTATAGTTTAAAGTTCTTTTTTCAAAACCGGATATTGCTTTTAAGCAGCTTCATATATACTCCGACCAATAAAAAATTTTATCCCCGGTAAGTATATGACACTTGAGCAGACGTCTGTAAAAAAAATTTACCTGCGCAAATATAAATAATAAATAACTGCAGCGGAAATTTAAATAACCTCCGCTGCTGATACGGGAAGCAAAGGAAGAAGTATATCATGGAAATGCCGATATTTGATGAAATAAAATTTTTAATTAAATTTATCGCTGAAATTTCTTTCAAGCGGACGTCTGTAATTTCAAAATTTAATAAAAGGTAATTATCGTGAAAAACATGATTAACTGGTTCGAAATACCGGCCGCCGATATTAATAGGGCCGTTAAATTTTACTCCAAGGTATTTGCCATAGAAAACATGCAGCAGATGGATTTCGGAGGTTTTAAGATGGCAATGTTTCCCGTCGATCAAGGAGGCCTAGGAGGAGCGCTGTGCCAGGGCGAATGGTACACTCCGTCCGAGAAAGGCGTTGTAGTATATTTAAACGGCGGGGACGATCTGTCCGTTCCGCTGTCGAACGTAGAAGCCGCCGGAGGGAAAATAGTAATGCCTAAGAAACAGATTTCGGAAGAGTACGGATTTATGGCAATGTTTATCGACAGCGAAGGCAACCGTATAGCGCTTCATTCACAAAAATAAAAGAAAATGAGAATTCATATATTACAGCACGAAAGCTTCGAAAGTCCGGCAATAATAGAAGACTGGATCAGGAATAAGAAGCATAAATTGTCTTTTACAAAATTCTACGAAGACGGGCTGCTGCCGGATATTAAGAAAGTCGACTGGCTGATTATAATGGGCGGGCCAATGTCGGCCAACGACGAAGATAAATTCCCGTGGCTTAAAGAGGAGAAGGTTTTCATTAAGAAGGCAATCGACGGGAATAAAAGAGTACTGGGAATCTGCCTGGGGTCTCAGTTAATCGCTTCTTCGCTGGGATGCAGGGTTTACCGCAACAAGTTCAAAGAAATCGGCTGGATGACAGTCGGCCTGACCGAAAGCGCGAAGGATAATTATATTTTCAGATCCCTTCCGGGAACAATAAGCGTCTGCCAATGGCACGGGGAAACATTCGACATGCCGGAGGGGGCTGTACATATTGCCCGAAGTGAGGCATGCGGAAACCAGGCTTTTATTTATAAAGAAAGAGTCGTCGGTTTGCAGTTCCATCTTGAATTTACCGAGGACACGCTTAAAGACCTTATTAAGAACGCCGGGAAAGAACTGGTGAAGGATAAATACGTTCAAACCGAGGATGAAATAATGGGGAACCTGCATCTGCTTAAACCCGCCAACAATTTACTTTCCGAATTGATGGACAGGATGGATGGGGACATATAAGTTTTTTAAAGTACCCTTCCGGAGCCGGTATAACAGTAATGTATTTAATTTAATTATAAGTTAATAAATTCAAGGTTAACCGCGTATTACCTGCACTTCTTTTTCGAATTTAAGTACGGAATTTATGAATTCCTCGCTTAGCGGAACGGATTCTCTAGTACCGGGATCAACATGAACAAGTACGCCCGATCCTTCGGCCACGACGATTAGCTTCTTTATATTTTCGATAATGTGTTCGAAACCGAAGCTGCTGTTCTTTATGAATGTAATCCTTGTATAAATCCGGAGTACATCTTCAAACCTTGCGACTTTTATATAATTTATTTCATTGCGCGCCATATAAAAAGCGGTGCCGTTTAAAGTGATTCCTTCTTCAGGAAGGATTTTCAGATCTTTCGCATATTTAATTCTTGCCTGTTCAAAATATTTAAAGTAAACTGCATTGTTGACTATGTGAAGCATATCGACTTCATCAAACCTTACCGTTACGTCGTAAGTGTGTTTGAATAATTTTTTATCTTTGACGGGGAGCATTTTGTAATTATATATTATTAATTCTTTTTTCAGATCCTGGATGCTGGATACTCGATGTTTAATATTTGCTCAATTAAAGATTTCTAGTATCCAGTATCCAGTATCCAGTATCTAGTATCTAGTATCTAGTATCCAGCATCCAGCATCCAGCATCCAAAATCAGCTTCCTTTTAAGTTTCTGATCTCTTTCTCGATCTCATCCCACATTCCGGGAGGGATTTCGTCGAGCATATTAAACTGCCCTGCGCCTTTAAGCCATTCTCCGCCGTCGATAGTAATTACCTCGCCGTTTACGAAAGCCGAATAATCGGATACGAGATATGCGGCAAGGTTTGCCAGCTCCGCGTGTTCGCCGAGCCTGCCGACGGGGACTTTTTTAACGGGATCGAATTTCTTTGCAACATCGCCGGGCAGCAGTCTGTCCCAAGCGCCTTTCGTAGGAAACAATCCGGGAGCAATCGCATTCGTTCTGATGCCGTATTTACCCCATTCCACGGCAAGGGATCTAGTTAAAGACAGCACTCCCGCTTTTGCGACGGCCGAAGGAACGACATAAGCGGAACCTGTCCATGAATAAGCCGTAACAATATTTAAAATAACGGCTTCCTGATTATTGCCTATCCAATGTTTGCCGAAAGCCAGGGTAGAATAATATGTACCCCGGAGAACAATGTTTACTATAATATCGAACGCACGGTAGGAAAGCCGTTCGGTGGGACTAATAAAATTTCCCGCCGCATTATTTACCAGCGAATCCACCCGGCCGAATTTTTCGATGCATGTTTTCAATAAATTCTCGACCTGTTCGTAATTCGTTACGTCGCATTGGACAGGTAGCACTTTTCTGCCAGAAATTTTTTGAATTTCGGAAGCCGTCTTTCCCAGTACGTCTAATTTCCGGCTGGCTATCACCAGGTCGGCGCCCAATTCTGCGAAATACTGCCCCATCGATCTGCCCAGCCCGGTTCCTCCTCCGGTTATAACAATAACCTTATCTTTAAGCGAACCTTCTTTAAGCATCGACTCCGTATATTTCTTATTTCCCATTTTATCCCGGCTTTCAATTAAACTAACACTATTCTTAAATATGAATTAACATTAAGATAAAATCATAAATGTTCAAATCGTCAATCATCAATCATCAATCATCAATCATCAATCATCAATCCACATTCTGTTCTTTAATTTCGGATCCTTATTAAAAGCAATACTTATTCGCCTCAAGCAGCCTGGCTGCTATATTTCTTCTCAATTTAACCGAGTTTACTGGATCGTATTTCGTATAGCGTTTCAATCCGAGTAAAAGCATTTTTAACTCGTCGCCTTCGGCGAAAGATGCGACCGCGTGCTTTCCGTACAGATTTATTCTTTCAAGGGAATCGTTCACGTAAACGCGTGTCATTTCGATATACGGAAGAGCTTCTTCTTCACCTTTCAAGGATACGATTTTTAACGTTCTTAAAATTGCGGACTCTGCGGTAAAGACCTCTATCATCATATCGGTCGCGTTCATTATTATTTCCTGTTCGTCTTCAAGTTTCTGCATAAATTTCTGGACAGCGGCGCCGGCAACCATTAAAACGGCTTTCTTTGCATTTGAGACCGCATCCGATTCTTTTCCCAATATACCTTCGTGCCGGTCCCCCCCGGTGGGTATCGACATTAAATCTTTTTGAACCGCCGTTGCGGGCCCCATCAAATCTATCCTTCCTTTCAATGAACGTTTCATAAGCATATCTACGGTTAAAAGCCGGTTGATTTCGTTCGTCCCCTCGAATATCCTGTTTATTCTGGAATCTCTGTACCCGCGCGCGGCCGGGTATTCTTC
>JBJKOY010000135.1:0-4793 GCA_046706945.1 Ignavibacteriaceae bacterium
TGGCATAAGCCGTACCCGCGGCAATAAACGACGACATAGCACCGGCTTCCGTAATTCCTTCTTCGAGAATTTGCCCGTTCGTCGCCTCTTTGTAATAAAGAAGACTTTCCTTGTCGACCGGTTCGTAAAGCTGGCCGGCATGAGAATAAATGCCTACCTGCCTGAACAAGGCTTCCATCCCGAAAGTTCTTGCCTCGTCGGGAACAATGGGAACTATGAATTTTCCGATCTCTTTATCTTTAAGAAGCTTGGCGAGCAGCCTTACGAATACCATCGTAGTTGAGGCATCCCTGCCTTCGGTGCCCTTATAAAATTCTTCGAAAATTTCCTCCGGCGGGGTCTTCAAAGGACGAATATCTGTTTTTCTGCCCGGGACGTACCCTCCGAGCTGGCCTCTTCTCTCTTTGATGTATTGGATTTCCGGACTGTTGTCAGACGGTCTGTAAAAAGGCGCGTTTGCAACGTCTTCGTCCGATATCGGGATACCGAATCTTGTACGGAATTCCGCAAGTTCGTCTTCGTTAAGTTTCTTTTGCTGGTGAGTAATATTTTTACCTTCGCCGCTTTCCCCGAGTCCGTATCCTTTAATTGTCTTTGCGAGTATGACGGTAGGCTGGCCTTTATGTTCGATGGCGGCCTGGTAAGCCGCATAAACTTTTTCGGGATCGTGCCCGCCGCGTTTCATTTTTCTCAACTGTTCGTCCGAAAGGCCTTCTGCCATCTTCAATAAATCCGGGTCCACGCTGAACAAATGCTCCCTTATGTATGCACCTGTTTCAACCGAATATTTTTGATATTGACCGTCCACTATTTCGCCGAGGCGTTTAATAAGTCTGCCTTCGGTATCTTTGGCCAGTAAAGGATCCCAGTCGCTGCCCCAGATTACTTTAATAACGTTCCAGCCCGCGCCTCTGAAAATCGCTTCCAGTTCCTGGATTATTTTTCCGTTTCCTCTTACGGGTCCGTCGAGGCGCTGCAGGTTGCAATTAATAACAAAGATAAGGTTATCCAGTGTTTCCCTGGCCGCCAGGGTAATGGCGCCTAAAGTTTCCGGCTCGTCCGTCTCGCCGTCGCCTAGGAAAGCCCAAACTTTTGTCCCGTTGGATTTCCTTAAGCCCCGGTCTTCAAGGTAGCGGTTAAAGCGCGCCTGATAAATGGCCATGATGGGACCCAGACCCATTGATACTGTTGGAAACTCCCAGAAATTAGACATAAGCCACGGATGCGGATAGGATGAAAGTCCGCCTTTAGGGTTTTGTTCCCGCCGGAAATTTTCCAGCTGTTCTTTTGAAATTCTTCCTTCAAGGAATGCCCTTGCATAAATCCCGGGCGAAGCGTGTCCCTGGAAATAAATCTGGTCCCCGTCGTACTCTTCTCCCTTCCCGCGGAAAAAATGGTTAAACCCTATTTCGTAAAGAGTTGCCGCGGAAGCATAAGTGGAAATATGGCCTCCTATTCCGCTTTCGTGTTTATTCGCTCTAACAACCATTGCCATGGCATTCCATCTTATCAGGCTTTTAATTCTTCTTTCAAGCTCGCGGTCGCCGGGGAACGGCGGCTGTTTTTCTCTCGGTATCGTATTTATATAAGGCGTATTTGCGGAAAACGGGATTTCTATACCGGCTTTATGCGCGCGGATCTGGAGTTCCTGAAGCAGTTCTTTTACCCGCTCGGGCCCGCTGTGTTCAAGTACGTAATCCAGCGAGTAAAGCCATTCCCTTGTTTCCAGATCAAGAAATTCCATTTCTTTACTTTTATCGTTACTCATATCAAGTGTCCTCTTTAAGGTTTTTTCGATTTCGGTATTTTCGGTTTAGGAAAAATCCAGTTAAAATCTTATTCTTTGCACTGTTTAAATAAAAAGCATTAAACAATGCTTTTAAATGGGTTTAACTGGTAAGCTTTTGTTAAAATTGAGTAAACAAAATAAACGTTTTAGCCTAGAAATACAAGATTTTGAGGGGTCGACTCCCCGGACGAGTGCGCTGGGTTTCAGTGGATACGGAATTTAATCGGGGATTCAAATGTAAATGTACTTCTAATTCTTTCCCGATATTTTAATAAATTTATTCCCAAGATCGGCAGCTGAAATGAATAATGATGAAGTGCAAGACAAAACAAGACGGCCGGTAAATAATTCCCGGGCCGAAGGCCTCTACCGTTAAAAGTCAGGTCCTTAAAACTTAGCCGTAATAAGAATTATTATAATTATTCTTTTCAAAACGATTCGAATACCAACATTTTAATCCGGCTGAAGTCTAACTTATAAATAATCAACCTCATAATATGAAAATAAGCATTCAATTCTTATCATTTATTCTCTATGCGTCGATTTTATTTGCCGGGGAACCGGAATCGGCCGACAGCAGCAGGGCAATTATAGTCGATGCACTGAAGACAAATCAGTTGATAACAATAGACGGAATTTTGGATGAGCAGATATGGAAGCATACCTTGCCGGTTTCCGGGTTTATTCAGAAAGATCCGTCGGAAGGCAAAAAGGCGACGGAAAAAACGGAAGTCAGAATTGTTTATGACAACGATGCCCTTTATATAGGTGCGGAAATGTACGATACATCGCCCGATTCGATTGTCCGGAATTTGGCAAGACGCGACGTCCAGGTCAATTCCGATCTGTTCGAAGTCTATCTCGATCCTTATTTCGACAAGCGCAGCGGCTTTTATTTCGGAATAAACGCAGCCGGTACGCTGTACGACGGCACTCTTTACAACGATACATGGAACGATAATTCGTGGGACGGTGTATGGGAAGGCAAGGCGCATATAGATACAAACGGTTGGTCGGTTGAAATAAGAATTCCATTTTCCCAGCTCCGGTTCAAGCTGAAAGGAATTAATATCTGGGGAATAGACTTCGAACGCGATATTGCGAGAAAACATGAAACGGATTTCCTCGTTTACATTCCGAAGAACAGCAACGGGTTTGTCAGCAGGTTTGCCGAGCTTACCGGCATCAAGGATATAAATCCTCCGCGCGATTTTGAAATTTTACCTTACATCACTACAAAAGCGGAATATTCCCCGCCGGCTGCCGGCAACCCTTTTAACGACGGATCCGCTTACACGCCCAATATCGGCGCGGATTTAAAATTCGGAGTAGGGACGAATCTAACCCTTAACGCTACCATAAACCCGGATTTCGGCCAGGTTGAAATTGATCCTGCGGTAATAAATTTGAGCGATGTGGAAACATATTTCGATGAGAAGCGCCCGTTTTTTATCGAAGGTTCGTCTATATTTGAATTCGGCAGAGGCGGAGTAACAAACTACTGGAATTTCAACTGGTGGACTCCCTCGTTCTTTTACAGCAGAAGAATCGGGAGGGCGCCGCAGGGTTCCGTTCCGACCGCCGATTTTACCGACGAACCGTCGGGCACGCATATTCTCGGAGCGGCTAAATTAACCGGGAAAATAGGCGGCGATTGGAATATCGGGGTTATCCAGGCTCTTACTTCCAGGGAGAATGCTAAATATCAAATTGAAAACATGAAGTATTCGGTTGAAGTGGAACCTCTTTCGTATTACGGAATAATCCGCGCGCAGAAAGAAATTAATTCCGGGCACCAGGGAATAGGGATAATAACGACGTATACAAACCGATTTTTTAAAACAACTGAGTTGAGCGACCAGATTAATCACAGCGCCATGGTCGGCGGATTTGACGGCTGGACCTACCTTGACGGCTCCGGCACCTGGGTTGTAAACGGGTGGTTCGGGTCGAGCTACATTACCGGGAATAAAGCCGATATGGTCAGGCTTCAAACAAGCTCAAGCCATTATTTTCAGCGCCCGGATTCAAAGCTTGTTAGCGTTGACAGCAGCGCCGGTTCGTTAACTGGTTATGCGGGAAGAATGGTCTTAAGCAAGCAAAAAGGCAATTGGGGAGTAAATTCCGCCGTCGGCTTTCTCAGCCCGGGTTTCGAAATAAACGATCTCGGCTTCCTTCCCATTTCCGATCTGATCAATATGCATTTTGCCACCTGGTACAACTGGACAAAACCCACGGAATTATTCCGCAGCGCAATGATCGGCGGCGCCGTCTTCCGTAATTATGATTTTGAAGGCGATATCACATGGGACGGGGTGTTCCAGAACGGCAACGTTCAGCTGCTCAATTACTACACTATAAATTGGGATCTGGCGTATAATCCCCAGACTTTGAGCATACGGGAAACCCGAGGCGGACCGGCGATGGTAAATCCGCCCGGATATCAAATTGATCTCAACTTCGGATCGGACTCGAGAAAGAATTTTGTCGCGTATCTGGGAGGCGGCACTTACTGGACCGGTTATTCCTACCAGCGGTATATTTATACGGAACTGGATATCAATCCATCGCCCGGTATTTCATTAAGCATATCACCCGAACTTGACAAGGCTTACGACAATGCCCAATGGGTGAATTCTTATTCCGATCCCTACGCAACGGCTACTTTCGGGAAGAGGTACGTTTTCGCTTCATTCCATCAAACAACATTTTCGGCAGGCATAAGATTGAACTGGACTTTCACTCCTAAACTCAGTCTTCAGCTTTACGCGCAGCCTTTAATTTCGGCGGGAAATTACGAAAACTTCAAAGAGCTTGCCGCGCCGGGGACATATTCTTTTAACCAATACGGCCAGGGTAAGTCGACCTTCAACGAACAAACTTACGAAGTCGACCCCGACGGGCCCGGGCCGGCACAGCCGTTTACAATAGATGATCCGAATTTTAATTTTGTTTCATTGAGGGGCAACGCGGTTTTAAGGTGGGAATATTTGCCGGGTTCCGT
>JBJKOY010000136.1:0-11426 GCA_046706945.1 Ignavibacteriaceae bacterium
CTCCGGCGACGAAGAAATTACGTCTCCTCCTATAAGAACCAGGTCCGGCGACTGCCGGTTCACAAGAGAAATATATTTGCTTAGTCTCGCGCCGTCAGTATATCCGTCGGCATGTATATCGGAGATAAAAGCGATTTTAAGTCCGTCCAATGCTTGGGGCACCGCCGTGTTTGCCTAGTTGATCTGCCTTACCTGAACGTTATTGTAATCGTATATGACGCCGGACGGGACATAAACGGCGAACACGGCAACAAGGATTAATACAACAGCGGAATTATACGCTGCAATTTTTGTTTTAATCTTCCCGGAAAGAGGGTAAAACAAAAGACGCAGCAAATCAAGCAGTATGAAAAAAAGAACGCACTGCAGCGCAATAAAAAGATATATCCAAAACGGATAAATAACCAGATAATCAAAGAAACCGTTTTGAGGCACCGGAACGCGGTTATGCGTAAATGCCGCCCAGGTCCAAACCGTAATTAAGAACGCCGGATATATGTTGAAGAAAATCAAAAAAATCGTTAAGCCGGTACCGTACTTAAACTTTATTACTCCGGGGAAAACGGTCTTAACGGACTTCGCGGTTCTTTTAACAAAGTAAAACTCGATTAAGAAAAGCAGTACGACGAATACTATTGACCTTAAAATCATAATGACCGAATTGTTGTTAAAGAGAAAATCTATCTGTTTTTTTGCAGTACTCTGTTAATTAACCCGCACATCTTTTCATAATGGCTTCCGTTCCAATAAACCTTATCGCAATTGCCGCAATAATAATAAACATTGTGGAACAATTTTACCTTCCCGGGCACAAGCTTTTCAACTTTTTCCCGATCGGCTTTTTCGAGAAGATTGTTGCAGTCAAGGCATCTGGAAAATTCTTTTATAGAGCCTCTCAGGTCGAACCTGTCGGTTATTTCTTCCAGCTGTTTTTCCGGCAGGGTGTTCCTTACAAAATATCCGCGGGTCACGTTATTTCTTTTGAGTATTCCCCTGTCTTTTGTAAGTATCGTCCTGTCCTCCTGCAGGGAGTACATTACAATCTGTTCGTCGGAATAATTATTTTCGTAGAGCGCGTCGAACCCGAGCAGCCGGATGTACCTGGCGAGCGTTCCGAGGTGGACGTCGAGAATGAACTTTTTCTCTCTCAACGGCTTTTTGCGGAAATGCTGCACCTCGCCTATATCAAACGACTCGAACACCGGGTAGACGCTGATATCGTCGTTGTCGTTTACCTTGCAGGCAAAATCAACGGATTTCCCGTTAACAAGAATAAGATCTATTTCCGCATGCGGCACTCCCAGCGATTCTATCAAATCCTTTACGGAGGTATTGCTTTTAAACATGTGTTCGAATCTTGTTTTCCTTTTATCCTCCGGAAGGAAGTCGTTAAGCTCTTCGTAAAATCTTATAAATATTTTCTTCATCCCGATGCATATTCCAACAAAAAAGAGCAAAGGGGTTTTCCCTTTGCTCCACAAATTCCGCAACCAATCAAACCGTTATTTTCAACGTGCGATATTTATTCCGGCAGATCCTTTCCGTTTTCTTCGCCTTCCTCTTCGGGAACCACCTTGGCAATATCGGCTATCTTATCGCCTTCTTTAAGCCGGATTACCCGAACGCCCTGCGTATTCCGTCCCATGACCCTGATATCTTTTACGCTCTGTCTAATAACCATGCCGTGATTTGTAATTATAACAAGCTCGTCCCCGTCGACTACGTTCATCATTGCGATCATCTTACCGACTTTCTCGCCGGTCTTAACGGTAATAACGCCCTTGCCGCCCCTGCGGGTAATTCTATAATCGTTTATGTCGGATCTTTTTCCGTAACCGTTCTCGGTTACTACAAGAATATGGTCGTTTCTCTTCATGACCAGGAGTCCCACCACGATATCCCCCTTGCCAAGATTAACTCCTCTTACGCCCGTAGCCGTTCTTCCCATATCTCTAACGTCTTTTTCGTTAAACCTTATAGCGAATCCGTTCCGGGTGCCCAGAACGATATCGTTGTTGCCGTCAGTCAGCTTAACGGCGATTAACCTGTCTCCTTTTACGATATTAATAGCATTTATTCCGCCTTTTCTTACGTTGCTGTATGCGGATAGGACTGTTTTCTTGACCGTTCCTTTTTCCGTAACCATTATCAGATAGTTATCGTCCTTAAATTCCTTGACGGTAACAAATGCGGTTATGTTTTCTTCTTTGTCCTTTTCTATAAGGTTGATTATGGATCTTCCCCTCGTGGCCCTGCCGCCTTCCGGGATCTCGTGAACTTTCAGCCAGTAGCACTTTCCTCTGTCGGTGAAGAATAATATGTAATGATGCGTGGAGGCTATAAACATATGTTCTATAAAATCGTCTTCCTTGGTGCCGGCCCCGGTAACGCCCTTGCCGCCCCGGCCCTGGCGCCTGTACCCGCTTACGGGGAACCTTTTAATAAATCCGGTATGCGAAATGGTAACGACGACGTCTTCCTCGGCGATTACGTCTTCAAGAGAAAATTCCTCGTAGTTATAAATAATTTCGGTTCTCCTCGCGTCACCGTATCTCTCTTTTATTTCGAGAAGCTCGTCTTTGATAATCAAGTATCTTTTTTCTTCGCTTTCCAGGATGCCTTTTAATTTTTCAATAAGTTTTATCGTTTCCTTATACTCGTCTTCTATCTTTTTCCTTTCAAGTCCGGTCAGTCTCTGCAGACGCATATCGAGGATTGCTTTTGCCTGAATTTCCGATAATTTGAATCTTCTCATCAAATTATTCTTGGCAGATTCTACGTCTCTCGATTTTTTTATTGTCTCGATAACCTCATCGATATTATCCAGGGCTATTATGTAGCCCTCCAGAATATGGGCCCGTCTTTCCGCGGCATCGAGGTCGAACTTTGTCCTTCTGATAAGAACGTCCATCCGGTGATTTATAAAATGCTGCATGATTTCTTTCAGGGTGAGGATTTTCGGGGTCCCGTTAACCAGTGCAAGCATTATAACGCCGAACGTTGTCTGCATCTGCGTATGCAGGAAGAGCTGGTTCAGTACGACTGCCGGCTGGGCGTCGCGCTTAAGTTCGATAACGACCCTCATACCGTCGCGGTCCGATTCATCCCTGATATTAGAAATATCGGAGATCTTTCCTCCGCGCACCAGCTCGGCTATTTTTTCTATGAGATTTGCCTTGTTAACCTGGTAGGGCAGTTCCGAGATGACTATGTTTTCTTTGCCGTTTTTCAATGTCTCTATATTGGCTTTTGCCCTTACGATCACCCTGCCGCGCCCGGTTGTGTATGCATCTTTAACTCCCTGGTAGCCGTAAATAATGCCCCCGGTCGGGAAATCTGGCGCCACCACGTGCTTCATTAGTTTTTCGGAGGTTATATTCGGATTCTTAATCAAAGCCACGAGGCCGTCTATAACTTCCGTTAAATTGTGAGGGGGAATGTTGGTCGCCATTCCTACGGCTATCCCGCTGGAGCCGTTTACGAGCAGGTTGGGCAGATATGCCGGTAAAACCGTGGGTTCCTGAAGCGAGTCGTCGAAGTTAGCCGCAAAATCCACAGTGTTCTTATCTAGATCCCTCAAAATTTCGTTGGCAATTCTCGCAAGCCGCGCTTCCGTATAACGCATCGCGGCGGGGGAATCGCCGTCCACCGATCCGAAATTGCCCTGGCCGTCGACGAGAGGATATCTCAGCGAAAAATCCTGCACCATTCTAACCATCGTATCGTATACCGCGGTATCGCCGTGAGGGTGATATTTACCGAGAACCTCGCCCACTATTCTTGCCGATTTCTTATACGGTTTGTTGAATGCCAATCCGAGTTCGTGCATGCCGAACAGCACCCTCCGGTGAACAGGCTTCAGTCCGTCCCTTACATCTGGAAGCGCCCTCGCTACAATAACGGACATGGAGTAATCTATGTAAGAAGACTTCATTTCCTCTTCTAACGATACGGGGATTATTTTTTCAAAAATTGTTGCCATTATTTTTCAGGTTTTTGATTGTTGAATATTTTAAACGTCCAGATTTCTTACATACTTGGCGTTCTTCTCTATAAATTCCCTTCTCGGTTCAACGGCGTCGCCCATTAATGTTTCGAAAATCTTATCAGCGGCGGCGGCGCTTTCCAGATTTACCTGGAGTACCGTTCTGGTCTCCGGGTTCATGGTTGTTTCCCATAACTGTTCGGGATTCATTTCGCCCAAACCTTTGTACCTGGAAATGTTCACTCCCTTTACCGGTTCTTCGGCGGCTGCTTCGGTCTCCGGGTTCCCGTCGTCGTCCTTAAGATCCTTGCCGTTAACCTTTAACCTCTTTAATATTTCGTCTCTCTCGTTGTCGTCGAACGCGTAAAATTCTTCTTTGCCTTTTTTAATTTTATATAGAGGCGGCTGCGCAATATAAATCTTGCCTACGTTTATCAGCTCCTGCATGTGCCTGTAAAAGAAGGTAAGGAGAAGCGTCCTGATATGACTGCCGTCCACGTCCGCATCGGTCATTAGGATTACTTTCCCGTATCGAGCCTTGGCGTTGTCGAAATCAGCTCCCACGCCGGCGCCGATTGCCGAGATAATTGCCTTAATTTCGTTGTTCTCCAGGATCTTGTTCAGCTTTGCCTTTTCAACGTTGAGGATTTTTCCTTTGAGAGGAAGAATTGCCTGAAACCTCCGGTCCCGGCCCTGCTTCGCGGAGCCTCCGGCGGAGTCACCTTCCACAATGTAAATTTCGCAATGCTCCGGATCGGTAATAGAACAGTCGGCCAGTTTCCCCGGCAGGTTCATGTTGTCCAGCGCATTTTTTCTGCGAGCAAGATCGCGAGCCTTTCTTGCAGCTTCCCTTGCTTCGGCGGCACGCAGGCATTTTTCAATAATTTTCTTGCCTACGGAGGGGTTCTCTTCCAAAAATTCCGATAGCTTTTCGCCGACGAGCGTTTCAACCGCGGATTTTGTTTCGCTGTTGCCGAGCTTTGTTTTGGTTTGTCCTTCAAACTGCGGCTCCGCAACTTTTACCGAGATAACCGCCGTCAGCCCTTCCCTGAAGTCATCGCCCGATAAGCTTATTTTACCCTCTTTGATTAAACCGTTCTTGCTTGCGTAATTGTTGAACGTTCTAGTCAATGCGGTTTTGAAACCCACCAGGTGCGTCCCGCCTTCGTGAGTATTGATGTTGTTCACGTACGAGAAGATGTTTTCCGAATATGTATCGCTGTATTGGAACGCAATTTCTATCGGGGTGTTGTCCCTTTCGCCTTCGATGTAAATTGTTTTGTGAAGCGGCTGCCTTGTTTCGTCCAGGTATTTTACAAATTCTACCAGCCCGCCTTTGAAATGATAATTTTCCTCCTCGCCGCCGTTCCTGACATCCTTTATATTTATCGTAATGTTTTTATTCAAATAAGCAAGCTCTCTCATTCTTTCCGCGAGAGTATCGAACTTAAACTTACCGGCTTTAAATATTTCTTTGTCGGGAAGGAACGTCGTCTTGGTGCCGGATTCGTTTTTTTTGGCCTTCCCGATTTCTTTAACGGGTTTTACGGGAACGCCTCTTTTATATTCCTGGAAGTAAATCTTTCCGTCCCTTTTTACTTCCACCTGTAACCATTCCGACAGAGCGTTCACTACCGAGACGCCCACTCCGTGAAGTCCCCCGGATACTTTATACGTGTTCTTATCGAACTTGCCGCCGGCATGGAGAATGGTCATTACTATTTCGAGGGCCGATTTTTTTTCTTCCGGATGGATATCTACCGGAATGCCGCGGCCGTTGTCTTCGACGGTAACGGTTTCGTCTTTATTAATAATTACGGATATCTTATCCGCAAATCCGGCAAGGGCCTCATCGATGCTGTTGTCTACTACTTCGTTTACCAGGTGGTGCAGACCTCTCGGTCCCACATCGCCTATGTACATTGCGGGCCGTTTCCGGACCGCTTCGAGTCCTTTTAATACGTTTATATTTTTAGCGCTGTATTCGCTTGAGCTGTTTACGTTGGTCATACTTTTCTTCCGGGTGCTAATTTGATTTACCTTTTTATTTTCTACTGGATAAATTTTATCCTGCTTATTCTGTTTTCGTTAAAATATTTGTTGATCGCATTTACTATTGTTTCTTCCTTAAATTTTAATTCGTTTCTCCATGCCGCATTTTCAACTCTTAGGTAAAGGGTCCTTTTATCTATCTTAACTGCTTTCGCAATTTTGTCAAGGTCGGGAAACACCTTGTAGAATTCCGCCACCACGTCCGATTCGCCGATGATTCTTCTAAGGCCGGCAAAGCCGGGATCGTTTTTAAAAATATCGGCCAGGCTTTTAAATCCGTCAGGCATACGCGGCCTTGCCGTTATTTAATCTGATTATCATATCGTCTTCGTTCTTTTTGAGGAACGAAAAATTGGTGAAGTCCGTCAGCGTAATAAATGCCTGCCCGACGCGGCGCAGATATTCGCTGATCTTTACGGCTCTTTTCGTGTCCAGTTCGCCGAAAACATCGTCCAGCAAGAAAATAGGAGTATTCGAATTTCTTTCCTTCAAATAAAAGAACTCGGCAAAACGCAGAGCGACCTGGAAAGTTTTGTGCTGTCCCTGTGAACCGAAGCCGCGAAGGTTTATTCCGTTAATATCAAAGATAAAATCATCCCTATGGGGGCCGACTATATTTGCGCCCCTTCTCAGCTCCTCTTCTTTTTTTTCATTTAGAAGCTCTCCGAAAGTTTTTTCGATTTCTGCTTCCGGGGATCCGTCCAAATATGAATAAAACACGGACGGGATTTCGTTATTGCCCATTATTACATCGTAAGAATCTTTTATATAAGAATTAAATTCACGGACGAATTCAATTCTGTGCTTAATAATTTCCGTACCGCTCTGCAGTAATTTTTGAGTCCAGGCATCCAGTTCCGCCAGGTGGCTTCTGTTTCTCTTTTCCTTTATCTGATACAATAAGGAAGACCGCTGCCGAAGTGTTCTGTTGTAATCCAGCAGAATATTTAGATATGTATCGCTGGCCTGGGATATCACGGAATCTACGAATTTCCTTCTTTCCGCCGGCGAGCCTTGGGTGATAGAATGGTCGGCCGGCGTAAGTAATACTACCGGGAATTTGCCTATTATTTCTGCGGAACGTGAAATCTGCTTATTATTCAGAAAATAATATTTTTTAGATTCGTTAACGGAAAAAAATATTCTTATCGTATTTTCGGTCAAGTTTTTAAATGAACCAATAATTTCAAACTCTTTTTCGTTAAAGCTAACCGCATCGCCGTCGGATTTGGAACTGCTGCTTTTCGTCGTACAAAGGTAATAAATAGATTCAAGAATAGAAGTTTTCCCTTGTCCGTTACCTCCCACAATATAATTTAAATTTCCGGAAAAGTTTAACGAGGTATTTTTGTGACTCCTGAAATTTTTTAATCGAACGGAGGTTAAAATCATCTTAATTATTCAATCGTACAGGCATTAATAACATCATTAAATCTTCGTTGTCCTTTTCCTTTGTGGGTTCTATAATACACGCTTTCGTCGGGGAATGCAGTTTAAAGATTATTTCATCTTCGTCCAAATGCGACAACACGTCGTTGACGTACGACGTGTTAAAGCCTATATCCATGGATTCGCCCGCGTATTCGCAGTAAATATTTTCTTTTGCGTTGGAACCGCTGTCAATGTCTTCGGCGGATATTTCGAGATTGTTTTCGTTTATAGAAAACTTTACCTGTTTCGAATTTGAAGTGGAGAACAGCATCATTCTCTTTACGGTAGAAAGAAGGTCCGCGGTTTTAACTTTTAATACATTCTCGTTTTCCATCGGTATAACGCTGTTGTATGCGGGGTATTTTTCGCCTATCAGCCTCGAAATAAATTCCAGTTCGCCTATATGAAACGATATGTTCGTCTTGCTCAAGTGTATCTTAACATCGGTTTCGCTTAATAACTTGGATAATACCGATATGGCTCTTTCGGGAACGATATACTGTTCTTCGGCGGAGGACTGTATGGTTTTATTTACGTACTTAACCAGCCTGTGGCCGTCGGTGGTAATAAACCTTAAACCGTCCTGGGAAAACTCCAGCAGGGTGCCCGTCATAGCGGGTCTCATATCTTCTTTGCTCATTGCAAAGGATGTTTTCTCTATGGATTTTTTAAGATCGGTACCGTTAATGGTTATCTCTTTTTCCTTGGAAACAACAGGTATCGAAGGAAAATCTTCGTGGGATGAATAGCTTATGGTATATACCCCGTTATCGGTAGTAAGTTTGATCTTTTGATTTGACAGTGTTTCAAACTGAATTTGCGTTTCCGGCAGCGATCTTATAATATCGAATAATAGCCTTGCCGGAATAACCATGGTTATGTTTTCATCGGAAGCAACATTAATGGACGACTTCAAAGCAATTTCCAGATCCGTAGCATAGACGGTTAAAACGCCGTCCTTAATTTCGAATAAAAAATTCTCCAAAATCGGCATCGGCGTTCGTGCAGGAACCGCGGGAATTATCTTCGAAAGCAGCTTTTCAAGTACTTTGCTATTTACTTTGAATTCCATTAATATAATCTCCTTTTAAACAATGAAAAATAGTAAAATTACTTACTAATCTCAATAATACTGCATGAATATAATAGTATATCAGGAGAATATTATCAATGGATTACACAATGCAGGTGAAGTCCCGGGGTAATTTTAATTACGGACCGGTAGGACTTGAACCGCCTTGGTCATCGCTGTTTGAAATTGTTGCGAATAAAGTATATGCCGTTCCGTTGACCGCACTGGAAAATATAATCTGGATTCTTGTTCCTGCATTAATAACAACGGATCCGGAAACATCGCCTGACGTAGTTCCGGTCATCTCTGCAGGTATGGAATATGTGGTAGCATAAGTGAATGTGCCTTGCGGAATTTCTTTTACCGAAACAATTTTACCCGAAGGTACGTTTATTGTTGATCCTCTAAAGTTTATATATAAGTCGCTGGCGGACATATTATTGAATGTGATGCTGTTTTGTAATTTTGCCGAACAGCCGACCAACATTAGGGTAAACAAAAAAACAGAAGTTATTAGGAGTAAAATCTTTTTCATTTTTATCCTGTTTATTTATTTTGAATTAAACGCTCAACATAAAAGAAAACGTATTTTTAAAATCCGGCAGCACGTCTTTCAACAACATTGCCAACACACTATTTATATTAATTAATATTCTTTTAAATAATTAATAATAATAACAATATTGTTGATATGTGGATAAACCCGAGAATCTCATTTCCTCTTTCATAAAGGCACAATATACTGCAGGGCCTTTGTGGAAAACGGGAGTAAGAGATAACAGATATGAACCCGCTGTTAAAAACCGGAGTATTATCAACAAAATATACAGGCTTAAATAACAGGTTATCCACATAAAATTACGGCTACCGCCCGTTTATTAATAACCGGTAAGATTATTATCGTAAATAATACATGAAATATTTAGTCATGTTTGTAAATTTTAGGAAGATTTAAAGGAATCGAGTAAATTAAAGAACTGCTTAAAGACGTAAAAAACGTATAATTGCATGATTGCAAAATTAAAAGATTGCGGATTTGTTTTTATATACGCACGATTCCGGAATATTGCAACCCTTAATCATGCAATATCTTAATTTCATCCACGGGAAAAAAGTAAAGGAGGCTAGGAGCAGCTTAATTCGATGCTGCTTTTTAAATTGTTTATTTCTTCGTTTATGTTAAAGTCCGAATTTTTTAAAGTTTCGATTGCAGTACATGCGTGAATAACCGTGGAATGGTCCCTTCCCCCGAAATGAAGGCCGATTGTTTTTAAGGATGATTTTGTAAGTTCTTTCGACAGGTACATCGCGACTTGCCTGGCAAGAACAACTTCTTTTTTTCTTGTTTTGTCCCGGATCTTATTTTCGTCGATCTTATAATAATCGCAGACGATCTTTGTAATATTTTCAATGGTTATATTCACCTTCCTGTCGGTAGCAATTTCCCTTACGGTTTTTTTTGCGAGATCAAGGTTTATGTCTTTGGAGTTAAGAGAAGCGTTTGCCAAAAGTTTGATTAAGCATCCTTCCAGTTCTCTTATATTTGAAGTAATGCTGGAAGCAATGTACTCTATAATTTCGTTTGAAATGGACATGCCGTAGTCGCCGGCTTTTCTTTTGAGTATTGCGATGCGCGTTTCCAGCTCCGGCGGCTGGATATCGGCGGTAAGCCCCCACTGGAACCTGGAAATTAATCTTTCATCCAGACCCTTCAGTTCTTTCGGGGGTTTGTCGCTGGAAAGGACAATTTGTTTTCTCGCCTGGTGGAGGTTATTGAAAATATGAAAGAAAAGATCCTGCGTTTTTTCCTTGCCGATAAGGAATTGAATATCATCTATGATAAGAACGTCCATGTTCCGGTAAAAACTCTGGAATTCGTTCACTTTGTTTGATTGTATTGCTTCTACAAATTCAACCGTGAAACTGTCGGACGAAAGGTAAATAATTTTTTTATCCGGATAGTTGCGCAGTATATTGTTGCCTATTGCCTGTATGAGATGCGTTTTTCCGAGACCTACACCGCCGTAAACAAAAAAAGGATTGAAGGACGTTCCGCCCGGGTTATCGCTGATTGCGCCGGCGGCAGCTCTGGCCAATTGATTTCCTTCGCCTTTTATAAAGTTATCGAAAGTATACCTGGGATTAAGATAATTTTCGAAATCCTGTTTTATTTTCAGGTCCTCGTGCGGCCGGTTGATTTCCTGTTTGGTGATTTCGCGGTTTTTTAAATTCTCTTCGCCCGAATCTTTTTCTTCGGAGATTACGTATGCTAATTTAGCTTCGGGTCCCAGGACTTCGTGAATAGTTTTGCTAATCAGCGTGTTATAATGTTCATCGATCCATTCCCAAAAAAATTGACTTGGGAGCTGAACTTTAAGTATGGAGTTGTCCAAAGAGATGGGCTTTATCGGTACAAACCAGGTGTTATTCGTCATTAATGTTACGTTATCTTTTATTGTTCTTAGGCAGTCTCTCCATATTAACGAAGGTTCGAATACTATTTTGTTCTCAATAATTTGATTATCGTTCATACCCAGTTATCAACAAATGAAAAAGTTAAAAAATCTTGAAAATTATGACATTTTTAAGTTCCATTTAACTATTAATGAAACTTATCCACACATTGTTAACATTAAAATGAGCGCGATAAGCGGCTGTTTTATAAACACTTAACATCTTTTTTTAAAGTAATTAACAAAAATCAGGGGAAATTTTGTGTTATTCGATTGGCCGTCGTTTATGTGAAACGTTTTCACGGAGAAAACTTATCCACAATATATTCACATGGTCTAACCATTACTAACACAGCGAAAAAATATGAACTATTATCTCGCATTGCAAATTAATTTTTACAAAAAAAGAAGAAAATATTCCGAAGATATTTAT
>JBJKOY010000137.1:0-2188 GCA_046706945.1 Ignavibacteriaceae bacterium
GTATAAATCTTTTTAATGCAAACGCTGAAAGCTCGGCAAAAGACGGTATAGTTTCCGACTGTACTAACCTCGCAGCAATGGCTCAGCAATTTTACAAGAAACCTGTTTCAATGGGCGGCGGCGGAAACTCGTTCTCTACAACCAACGGTGCTCCCGCTAAATGGGCGATACCGCCTTCATTGGATACAACGGCGAACGGTACTTATGCACCTACAGTTAATGATCAATCAGTTGTAATCACCGGAACGCCAATTGATAATACCTATAAATGGACGGTGAAGACAACGGTTACGCCGACAACTATTACATCACAAATAATAAATAATTAAAGCTATTATACAAAGGATATTCCCAATAGCTTATAGTTCTTTTAATTAAAAGTACTAACAATTTATCTAAAGGCTGATAAAATGTAATAGTTTTATCAGCCGTTTCAATAAATAATATGCCATGATTGAATACAAATTTACAGCCCTAAAATCAAACGGCCAGACTTTGGTAGGTTCCCTTTCGGCAGATTCCGTGAAGGAAGCCAGACAAAAAATTCATAGGCTCGCCGATAAAAACCGCCTGAAGATAAAATCCATGCAGAGGAAATCGGTCTACCTTTACCGCGTAAGAAAAGGGACCGATAAACCGATTACCGGCGAACAAAAGGCTTACACCAAGCAGGAAGTAGAAGATGCGCTCTCGAGGCTGGGTTTCAAGGTATTATCCGTCAACAAAAAATTACTGGACCTCAACCTTGCCCCTCCCAGCGCCGAGATTGTTACCTTCGTTAAAATAAGCGCCGAACTGCTTGAACAGAAACTGCCTTACAGCGAAATACTTACTCTCTTAATCAACGATACGCAGAATAAAAAATTAAAAGAAACTTTAAAAGAAATTAATAACGACCTGAAAAAAGGCGCGGACAGCGAAGCGACGTTCCTAAAATATCAAACGGTATTCGGAAAATTTACGGCGTATATGCTGGGACTGGCATCCAAGAGCGGTAATATGGCGGAAATATACCGCGCCACCGCCAAATTCCTGGAAAGAAGACAGGAATTCAAAAAGAATTTGCGGAGTGCTTTAATTACGCCCGCCGTTACTTTGTTCGTTTTGTTTCTCGCATGCCTGTTTTACGTAGCTTACATATTTCCCGAAACCGCAAAGCTGTTCGTTAGATTTAAAATACCTCTGCCTCCCATGACGGCCTTTACGCTCAAGATGAGCGATTTCTTAATGAGCAACGGGGCTATTGTTACCATTCTTGTGGTTGTTCCTCCCCTGGTGCTTTGGAGATTTATTAAAACCAAACGAGGAGCGTTCCTTTTCGACAAGTACCTTATCAGGCTTCCCGTCATCGGACCGTTGATCCATAAAACGGTTATCGAAGTATACTGCAGGGTATTTTATACTCTTTACAGCGGATCCGCGGAAAGCATAGAACCTATAAGGATAGCGGCAGAGGCAACCGGCAACCAGTATTTTGAAGACAGAATTAAAAATGTGGCGATCCCTTTAATGGTTAAGAAAGGTATAGGAATAACTGATGCTTTTGAAGCTACAGGCGTTTTTACGGATACCGCGCTTGCACGACTTCACTCCGGAGAAGAGACCGGAACAATAAAAAATACCGCTCTGCAGCTGGCTAATTACTACGAGAGCGAGACGGTTTATAAACTGAAGAATTTTATTGAAATGGTTCAGCTGTTTATAGCTATGGTTATTATGGTAGTTATGATTTTACTGACGCTTGTATCGGCCGAGACCGCCACCATACATCCGAAGGCCCCGGGAGTGGCATGCAATACCGTACATTTAGAAAGAACGGTAACATGATCGATACCAATCTTGAAATGACCGATAAGATCGGCTACCTGTTGTTTAAGAAAGGCATTATTGATGCGTCGATGCTTGAAAAAGCATTGAACGCTAAATTAAACGATAAGAGTAAAATAAAAAGGAATTTGGCTCAGATCCTGGTTCAGGACTTTAATTACGACCATGATACGATTTTCAGAGAAGTTGCTATACTTTACGCTTTCAGGGAACTGGAATTAAAACCCGATGAGATCGCGCACGAAAAAATGGACGCAATAAAACAGATGATCAACAATGCGGGCGATCAGCTGAAAGCTCAAATGCTCGAACACAAGGTGATACCTTTTATGTACGACGAAAGAATAAAAGATAAATTAAT
>JBJKOY010000138.1:0-2512 GCA_046706945.1 Ignavibacteriaceae bacterium
ACTACGGGTTCTTCCAAATAATCGCCGACAGGGTTGCAGCTGCAGACCAAATTTCTGTCACCGTATGCGTTGTCAATTCTTCCTACGCTTGGCCAGAACTTGCCGAACCTTGTCCACTCAATCGGATACGCCGCTTTTTCCCTCGAATAAGGGTGCTGCCAGCCGTCGCTTACAACGCTGAAGGCGGTATGCGGGGAATTCTTCAACACGTTATCTTTACTATCCGCAAGGCCAGACTCTATTTCGCGTATTTCCTCTCTTATGCTTAACATTGCTTCGCAAAATCGGTCGAGTTCCGCTTTGGACTCGCTTTCCGTCGGTTCCACCATTAAGGTACCGGCAACGGGAAAAGAAACAGTAGGCGCATGGTAGCCGTAATCCATTAATCGTTTGGCGATATCTTCCACCTCGATATGAGCCGATGTTTTAAAGTTCCTCATATCGAAAATCAATTCGTGACCCACCCTGTTCATCTTGCCCGAATATAAAACTTTAAATGAAGACTCGAGCCTATGTTTGATGTAATTTGCATTGAGGATAGCCGTTTTTGAGGCTTCCGTTAAACCGGCTTCCCCCATCATCCTAATGTAAGCGAAAGATATTACCAGGATATCGGCGCTTCCCCACGGGGCCGAAGAAACAGCATGTATACCGTTTACGCTGTTAAGCTCTACTACCGAATGACCCGGAAGATAGGGAATAAGATGCTCCGCAACTGCTATTGGTCCCATGCCGGGGCCGCCTCCTCCGTGAGGGATACAAAAAGTTTTGTGAAGATTCAGGTGGCAGACATCGGCGCCTATAATGCCGGGACTCGTTAGTCCTACCTGTGCATTTAAGTTTGCGCCGTCCATATAAACCTGTCCGCCGTTTCCGTGAATTACCGAACAGATTTCTTTTATTTCTTCCTCAAAGACGCCGTGGGTGGAGGGATATGTGATCATCAAAGCGGCAAGATTGTCTTTATGCTGGGCGGCTTTGGCATTCAAATCCCGGAGGTCAACATTGCCCATATCATCGCAGGCTACTACTACAACCTTCATCCCTGCCATTACGGCGCTGGCAGGGTTGGTCCCGTGGGCGGAAGAAGGTATGAGCACCACGTTTCGATATCCTTCTCCCCTTCCGATATGGTATTGGCGGATCACCATTAATCCCGTGTACTCGCCCTGCGCTCCGGAATTCGGCTGAAATGAGACTGCGGCAAGCCCGGTAATTTCTGCAAGATCCTTTTCCAATTCCCTGAAAAGCTCCAGGTAACCTTTAGCCTGCTCCAGGGGGATGAAAGGATGAAGGTCGGCAAATTCGGACGATGTAATAGGAACCATTTCCGTCGTCGCGTTCAGTTTCATTGTACACGATCCTAGCGGTATCATGGAATGAGCAAGAGAAAGGTCCTTGTTTTCCAGTCTTTTCATATAACGAAGCATTTCGGTCTCCGAGTGATACGAGTTGAAAACCGCGTTTGTTAAATACGGAGACTTTCTTAAAAAGTTAACCGGGAATTCCCCGTCCGGATTTTCTATTAAATAATCGATCTCCTTTTTCGTAATGCTTTTCCCGGATGCTTTTGCGAATATCTTTATTATTTCAACAACGTCGTTGAAATCAGTTCTTTCGTTTAAGGATATTCCGACGGCATTATCTTTTATATACCTGAAATTGATCCCGGCTTTCTGCGATAATTCCCTTATTTTATTTATCGACAGTTTACTGCTTTCGGGAAATTCGATTTTTAAGGTATCGAAATAAATTTTATTTGACTGAATAAATCCCATGCTCTTCAACGCAGCGTCCAGCACTTCCGCAAGATGATGGATACCCGTGGCAATATTTTTAATGCCCTGCGGCCCGTGGTAAACGGCATACATTCCTGCAATTACGGCAAGCAGTACCTGCGATGTGCAAATATTACTTGTGGCTTTTTCGCGCCTTATATGCTGTTCCCTTGTCTGCAGCGCCATCCTGAGAGCAGGATTCCCGCTTGAATCCTTGGATACTCCTATTATCCTGCCCGGGATCTGTCTCTTGAATTCCTCCCTGGTTGCGAAATAAGCAGCGTGCGGACCCCCGAAACCCATCGGGATACCGAAGCGCTGGCTGCTTCCCACCGCAGCATCCGCCCCGAATTCTCCGGGCGGAACCAGCAGAGCCAGGCTCAATAAATCAGCGGCCACTATCTTGTATATGTTCCTGTTTTGCGCTTCGCGGAACAATTCCGAGTAATCGAAAACTTCTCCTTGATCCGCGGGATATTGAACAAGGATCCCGAAAACTTTATCCGTTAATTCTATTTTTCGGTGATCGCCTACCGCCAATTTGATCCCCTGCGGAACGGATCTTGTCTTCAGCACGTCGATAGTCTGGGGGAAGCATTCTTCGGAGACGAAAAACTCGTTTGCCGCCGTATTCTTTCTTAAAGAATAAAACATTGTCATTGCCTCCGCGGCGGCTGTTCCCTCGTCGAGAAGAGAAGCATTGGCTATATTCAACCCAGTAAGGTCTATGATCA
>JBJKOY010000139.1:0-9432 GCA_046706945.1 Ignavibacteriaceae bacterium
TGCTTGGCCGATTTCATCAGATTGTTATAACCGCCTTTCAATACCGCCCTGATTTCTCTTTGTTCCGGTGCTTTCTTGGTTACAAGATTTACGCTTCCCGCAATCGCATCGGCATCTTGATCGGATAACAGTGCTTTATATACTTCTATCCCTGCAAGTGAGCTTTGTGAGATCATGCTTAAGTCTATTCCCCTGTCCAAAGCATCCGTAGAAGGAATTCTTATGCCGTCCAAAGTTACCGTAGTGTACCTTGCATCCAGCCCGCGGAGCACAATTTGCGTTGCTTCTCCGCCTGACCTTGTTACGGAAACGCCGGGCAGCCGGCCTATTGCCTCGGCGGCATTGGCGTCGGGCAGTTCCTGTATTTTCTGTTCGGAAACAACGTTCACAATCGTATTGGAACTTAACTGCTGGTTGATGGCCGCTACCTGACCCTGTGCTTGTCCGGTTACCACTACTGTCTGCCCCTCGATTACGGCGGCAGGTAAAGCAATATCCAGCTGAATTGTTTTGTTATCTTGAACCGCAACATTAATAGTCTTTGATCTATATCCGATATAAGACACTTTAACTGTATGGGGCCCGGAGGGGATATTCGGTATCTTGTAGCGACCTTCAATATCGGCGGCACTTCCCAGCGATGTGCCTAAAATTATTACGTTGGCTCCTATTAACGGTTGGGAAGTTAACGAATCCGAAACAATACCCTGAAGAATGCCCTGCCCGAATACCGGGGAATAAATCAACAAGATAAAGCAGAAGATTATATATCTTGGTAATAATTTTTTCATAGAAGTACCTTTAAATTTTTTGGGGTCTCAAGGGAAAAGTCCGGGATCAATTCCTTATGTCGTATAACTCCCTTTTTTATTTTTTGTACTGATGCGGGAAACCCGTACCTGCACAGGAAAAACTATATACGGCGATTATCCGGATTATTAGGAATTAGTTTATCGATTTAATCTGTTTAGAGTAAGTTTTAGCAGAACAGAATCCATGACTCTCCTTTTTATTGCTGAATTCTACGAGCTATAACAAATTTCTGGAAAGCAATTAAAGACCGGAAATAGAGAAATAATTTACCGATAAAGTAACTGATTACTTTAATGCTTACTTAAAATCCAAAATTAATTTTAAAAAGTCAACATGTTTAAGCAAGAATAAATATTAATAATATAATTTTTGCCGATAACTCATTGAAATATAATAAGATCACCGTCTGATTATTATTAATAGCCAGAAAGGTTTTGTTAAATTCCACGTGTTAATTCCGGAAAATATCCTGTTCCCCGAATATTTTACCGGTTTATACCCGGACAGTACCGGCAGACAGATCCGCCCGTGATGACAAAAAATAATTATCTTTATTAAAGCGAATTAGCACTCTACCAAAAACCGAGAATGTATTTTTCTTTTTTAGAAATTCGGTCTCCGCAATAAGAAGTATTGTACCGAGCAGATCATAATTGATTTTTTGTCTTCATAGAATTACTTTTGTAAAGTATTTCATCTTTAAACAAGCGATGAGTTAACTTGGATATAAACACGCAGATGTCCGATATTGAATTGATGCAGAGGGTTGCATCATACGATTCCAAGGCATTAGAGGTTTTATACAACCGTTATTCTCCTCTCCTTTATACTCTTATCAAAAAAATTGTCTCTGACGAAAGTCTGGCCCACGATGTTCTTTCGGATATATTCGTAATAATCTGGAAAAAAGTTAAAGTATTCGATCTTGCCACAGGCAATGTTTACGCCTGGCTTATTTTACTTTCAAGAAATAAAGCCGTCGATTCCTTAAATAGGAAAAAGAATCCGGAAATGCCCCCGTACAGCGAAGAATATGAAAATAAATTTATAATTCCGCGACTCTCAAAGCAAATAGATTCAATGGATATACGGACAGCAGCCAGCATTAAGGAAAATTTTGAAAGCGCATTGAACGGTTTGACCGATGCCCAGCAGTATGTTCTGTATCTTGCTTTTTACGAAGGCCTGACTCAAAAAGAAATTGCACAAAAGTTAAATGTTCCTCTTCCTACCATCAAATCAAAAACGGAGGTTGCCCTCAAAAAACTCCGGGAGAATTTGTTAAAGGAGGATACTGAGTGAACGAGACGGGCAAATACGGCGATTTGCTTTATGCCTACTCCTTAGGCTGTCTGGAAAAAGAGGATCTGGCAGATCTAATTGAATATCTCGATTCGGACGGCGAATATTCCTGGCAGGAGCTCGGTGAATATCAAAATATTACTTCTCTTTTTCCTTTGATACTCAATATTGAAAAGCCCGGTCCGGATCTGAAAGATAAAGTTGCCCGCAAGCTCTATCGAATGAAATCGGAAAAAAGCACTCCCAAGCCGGCGGTTAAAACCGAAGCAACTCCGCCTGAAAAAATTGAGCAGGAAAAAACTCCGCCGCAACAAACCGGCTTACCCGAAACGGAATTAAAAGAAAGCGCGGAAACCGAGGACATCCAAGCGGAAGCCGCCGGAACGGAATTAGAAGAAAGTACGGAGACCGAGGAAGTCCAGGCTGAAGCTTCCGAAACGGAAGAAGCTGAAACGGAACTGGCCGATTTTGAAGAAGTTAAATCTAAAAAAACGGATAATATTCTGTTATCCTCACTGGAGAACTACAGTGTCTCAGCGGATCAAACTGCCGAAGAAGATCGAAAAAATGATTTGACAAAAAATACGGAAACAGCTCCGGCCGCAGAGGACGAGGACAGCAGGTTTAAGGAACACAAGATTGAAATTGAAAATAAGCCTGGATTCTACCACGAGCAGAAATTAATAAAGGGCAAAAAGGAAAAAAAGAAAACCAATTTCTGGTTAATATTTGCCTTTGTACTGTTTTTAGTGATTGCCGCAGGTTTGTTTTTTCTTTATCTGAATATCTCAAAGGAGGTAAAAGATTATAAAAACGGGATAGTAAGTCTTAATCAAAAGATAAACAGCCTTTCTTCAAAGATGAACGAAAACCGCGACCTCTCTAATATACTTCAAACAAAAGATATAAAAATAATTAATTTAACAGGTACCGATTTAAGCCCCGACAGCTTCGGAAAGCTAATCATCGGAACAGTGAATATGAATTGTATTTTGCAATTATCCCATCTCCCTGCTTTATCCGGCAGCTCAACTTATCAGCTCTGGATGAATAACGGCGGGCAATATGTTTCACTCGGGGTATTCAATCCGACAAAAGACGTAGAATATTTTCATTTTACATTGCCTACGCAAAACCTCGGCCAGACGGATTTTAAGCTCACCGAAGAACCTCCCTCCGGATCGGGTATGCCGGGTAAAAAGGTTTATTTAACGGGCAATTTACAATAGACCTTATTTTTTACCGCCTCTGACAAAAAGGAAAATTACTATCGCTACGACAAAGATAATTATCCAGAATTCCGATATAATCCCGTTAAACGAAATTATAAACCCGGATAAATTGAAGGACCCCGAAACTGTCGTATAAATAACACCCAGCAGAACGAATATAATAGAAACCAGAAACAATGTTTTATCGGAAGGATTATCTATAAATAAAATAAAACAGCCGACGCCTACGATAAATAATACGGAAGGAAAAATTATGACGGATGCGTCCGGTATTTGTTGTTTTCCTATCAATAAAAAAACCACTCCGGCCAAAAACGAGGCCGTACCTATAAACAAAGCGAACTTCTTATTTTCCCCCATTGAAGAGTAAACCGTAGCCGCTCCGTATGCGGCAAATACGACGGCGAACAGTTCGTAAGTGTTGAAAAAAACCAATCCCAGAAACCTTGTGATGTAGGCAAATAAAATGAAGCCCAATAAATAAAGTACTATGTTATAATTTTTCTTCATATCATTGCCGCTAAAATCCTGAACATTTCATATGCCTGTTTAAAGAATTCTCTGTCCCATTATCGATGCAATTACCTCGGTAGCGAACTCTGCGCTTTTGTTATGGTTATCAAGAATAGGATTTACTTCGGTCACCTCCAATGACGAAACGCAACGGCATTCGGCAATTGCTTCCATCAGCAAGTGAGTTTCCCTATAACTTAGTCCTCCCGGCACCGGGGTACCTACACCGGGCGCAACCGAGGGATCGACGCAGTCAAGATCAAAACTAACGTGAATGTGATCGACTTTACCCTCGAATTGTTTTAATATTTTTGAAATAATCCTGTGAATGCCGTGCTTATCTATATCGCTCATCGTATATACGGCAGGCTTTAATATTTTTACGATTGTTTTTTCAATCTGATCTATGCTCCTGATACCGATTAAAGCTACATTTTCAGGTTCAACTTTCGGGGAGAATCCGCAGAGCTCCACCAATTTCTCGTTTCCTTTACCCATAGCTACTGCAAGAGGCATTCCGTGGATATTACCGGAAGGAGTAGTGGTTTCGGTATTCATGTCGGCATGGGCGTCAATCCATATAACCCCCAGCCTCATTTTGTTTTTCCTGCAGTAAGACGATATTCCGGCAATGCTGCCGATTGCCATGGAATGGTCGCCTCCGATGCAGAGGGGAAATTGTCCTCTTTCCAGTACTTTTTCCACTTTGCCGGCAAACAATTTGGATGTTCTTATAATTTCGTTAAGATATTTCATTTTCGGGTTGGATATTTTTTGCTTTTCCATTATCTGGATATGTATATCCCCGCTGTCCAAGACCCGGTAGCCCAGATTTTCCAGTTTTTCTTTCAGACCTGCGATCCTTAGTGCGGACGGTCCCATATCCACCCCCCTCCTGTCCGCTCCCAGATCCATGGGAAAACCGATTATACTAATAACTTTGGACTGATGATTTTTCATAATTAAAGATCATTCAATTAAAAAGTTTATAAACCGTTGCAAATTAAGCAGTTTCTCCTTAATAAACCAATTTGGTACGGTGCCGAAAATCTTACTTTTTATTTATCGTAATGATTATATTTTGGAATTAAGAAAAAGAGTTTTTTTAATTTATTATTATCTCTTATATACCCAATGATAAATATTACAAAAGAACCTCTTGTGAGCGTCGGTATAATTACAAACGAAAGAATTATTTTTGAACTTCACGGCGACTTTAAGGCCTACGGTTTGAAACAGTCTTTCAGCGGCAGATTTACGGCCGAAGTTTCCAACAATAGGATTATATGCCAAAAGGGAAATGAAAGAATTGAGATCTCCGATGAAATTACTTTTGAACCGCAGGACCCGGCTATGGAGTCTTTTTTATTGAGAGACGTAACAATAGGGAAAAATTTTCATTGGCAGAGAAAAGAAAAACAACGTTTTGCCGGTTCGTTGAAATTATTAAAGAGCGGGAATAAAATTGTCGCTATTAATATTTTACCGGCTGAAGAATATTTGGTAAGCGTAATAACCTCCGAAATGAGCGCCAGAAGTTCGTTGCAGCTGCTGAAAAGTCATGCAATAATCTCAAGGAGCTGGCTTCTTGCTCATATGGAAAGGAAAAATACTCCTGTTAAAAACAAGGCGGATTTTCTTAAAAGCGGAGGAAACGACGGCGAGACGATAAATTGGTACGGCCGCGAGGATCACGAGCTCTTCGATGTCTGCGCCGACGATCACTGCCAGCGATACCAGGGTCTGACGAAAATATACACGGAGGGGGCAAGGATTGCTGTTAACCAGACGACGGGAATCGTATTGATTAGCGACGATAATATATGCGACGCAAGGTACTCCAAGGCCTGCGGCGGTTTGACCGAATCGTATGAGAACGTCTGGGAACCGGTGCAGCATTCTTACCTTAAATCGGTTGTAGATTACAAGTTTGAGCCCGATAATTACAAATTGGATTTTTCAAACGAACTAAATGCCGAGAAATGGATTAAAAATTCTCCCCCCTCATACTGCAACACGCACGATAAAAGAATACTTTCGCATGTGCTTATGGAGTATGACCAGTCAACTACGGATTTTTATAGATGGAAAGTAGAATATTACCAGAAGGACATTGAAAAAATAATAAAAATAAAAACAGGCACAGATTTCGGCGATATACTGGACCTCGTCCCGGTCCAAAGAGGTTATTCGTCACGATTGATAAAATTGAAAATCGAAGGTTCGAAACAATCAATGGTCTTCGGCAAAGAACTCGAAATTCGAAGGATTCTTTCAAAAACACACCTTTATAGTTCGGCTATTGTAATCGAAAAAGAGAACATAATTGAAGGCGTGCCTCAAAAATTTATTATTTTCGGTGCCGGCTGGGGACACGGCGTAGGCTTGTGTCAAATAGGAGCCGCTGTAATGGCCTCTAAGGGCTACCAGTTCGACGAAATTCTGCTCCATTATTTTTCGGATGCCTATTTAAAGAAGATTTATTAGTCATATGAAAGTGCTTTATTCATGTTTCTCGAAGAGCTGGGGCGGAATGGAAATGTTTACCTTAACCGCCGTAAAACAACTGCTGAACAAAGGCATACATGTAGAATTGTTGTGCATTAACGAATCAAGACTGCACGTGGAAGCGGTAAATGCCGGGTATCTGACTCATCCGGTTAAAGTAACGGGATATTTGAATATGTTCTCAGTGCCTAGAATATATAATATCATTAAAAAAAATTCTTACGACATTATACACACCCAGGCCTCCAAAGACCTGTGGCTTTTGGTTCCCGCTTTAAAAATAGGCGGCATGCAAACGCCGCTCATAATGACAAAACAGGTGGGTTCCTTCGTAAATAAAAAAGACATTCTGCATAAGTGGCTTTACGAAAGACTTACATTAGCTCTTGCCATAAGCAACGTAATTAAAAAAAACCTGGCCGATACATGTCCTCTTACCGAAGATAAAATTCTGCTTCTCCATAACGGGGTGGATACGGGTATTTTCGATCCGGAAAAGGTAAGCAGGAAAAAAATTAGATCGGAATTCAATATCCGGGACGATGAAATTCTAATCGGAATGATGGCCAGATTCAGCCCGGGAAAAGGGCACGAGGAATTTCTGTCCGCGGCGGCAGAATTGAACGGTCTGTACGGAAACCTCAGGTTTATTGCAGTCGGCGAAGCCAGCAGGGGCGAGAACAGCTATGCGGATCGGATTAAACAGAACGCAGCGGATTTAAAGATCGACAATATCATTTTCGCGGGATACAGAAGCGATACGCCCGAGGTACTTGCCGCTCTGGACATATTTGTTTTTCCATCGCATAACGAGGCTTTCGGTATAGCTCTTACGGAAGCTATGGCAATGGGCAAGCCTTCGGTTTGCTCAAATTCAGACGGAATTCTTGACATCGCTCTTGACGGTGAAACGTCTCTCCTTTTCGAAGTAAAAAACCACGTTGATTTAAAAAATAAAATAGCAACTTTAATAAGCTCTCCTGAATTGAGATTAAAACTGGGAACCGCCGCAAGGAAAAGAGCGGTTGACAACTTCGATATCGAGATGCTGACCGGCCGGGAAATTTCCATATATAAACAAGCAATAAAAATTTAGAATTACGAACTAATTATTTATATAAGATTATTTTATTACTATTTTCAAAATAAAAAATGTCTGGGAGAATTTCGGTTTTCGTCCCCGCAGCAAGCGAAAATTTATTTGCGAAGTTAACAAACCACCGGTTAACCGGCGAATGTTACATGCTGCTCACTTCGGCTCGACGGGCAGGAACGTCGGGTGAGAATTGTGTTAATGTCGATAATATATACAGCAGCGGCTCCATAAATAAAATAAGCGGCCAAAAACTTAACGACTACGTCTTATTGTTCACCGGAAACCGCAGTGTAGATCTCGGTGAATTTACCCTGGAAAGATTCCTCGACGTTGCGGGTTCCACAAAGGCAGGTTTAATTTACTCCGATTATTACGAATACAAAGGCCGGGATAAAATATCGCACGAAACGATTGATTACCAGCCCGGCAGTATAAGGGACGATTTCGACTTAGGAGCAATAATGTTGATAAGCGCAAATGCTCTGATGGATTTTTCGAAACAAAACGATCACCGGTACGAATTTGCCGGACTATATGATCTGAGGCTTTACATATCAAGGAACTATTCAATAGTCAGGATCCCGGAAAAGCTGTATTCCGTAACCGGTTCGGCGAAGGGAAAATCTGGAGAAAGGAATTTTGACTACGTAGATCCGAAGAACAGGACGGTCCAAAACGAGTACGAAGCAGCAGCAACCGAACATTTAAAAGCGATAGGCGCCTGGCTTAAACCGGATTTTATGCCTCTTCCCCCGGATAATACCGACTTCAAAACTATGGCGACAATTGTAATACCCGTGAAAAACAGGGAACGGACAATCGGCGATGCCGTGGAATCGGCGCTAAATCAAAAAACCGATTTTAATTATAATATAATCGCGGTGGATAATCATTCGACGGATAATACCGGGAAGATACTACGGGATCTATCGGCCGCCGATTCGAGAGTTATCCGCCACGTTCCCGAAAGCAAAGAATTAAATATAGGCGGCTGCTGGAACGAAGCCGTGCTTCATCCGTCGTGCGGCAAATACTGCGTTCAGCTTGACAGCGACGATATTTATGCAGACGAAAATACCCTTAGGAAAATAATAAATAAATTCGGAACGGATAGTTTCGGCATGGTTATCGGTTCGTATAAAATTACCGATTTCGAATTGAACGAAATACCGCCCGGAATAATCGATCATAAAGAATGGTCGGACGACAACGGCAGGAACAATGCTCTTAGAGTTAACGGCCTTGGCGCTCCACGCGCATTTTATACGCCCGTAATTAGAAAACTCAGGTTCCCCGACGTAAGTTACGGCGAGGATTACGCTGCGGGACTGGCAGTTTCCCGCCGTTACAAGATAGGCAGAATCTACGAACCGCTATATTTATGCAGAAGATGGGAAGGCAATTCGGATTCGGATCTGACCGTCCGGGAAGAAAATTCAAACAACATCTATAAAGACAGGATAAGAACCTTTGAAATACTGGCGAGGCAGAATTTAAACCCGGACTATAAGAAAAAATAAAAAAGGTTCGAATATAAATATATGAATTTACTTTCTATCGGCCCGTATTATGTTAAAAACAAACAACGTCGAAAATTTAAGTAATGTTCTGCTGAAGAGTCCCCAAACGGAATCTTTAATTGCGGGCGGCGACATGGCCGGAGCCGTGAGAAAATTATTTGCGGAGCAGAAAGAAACGTGGGCGTTTTTGAATTCCGGCTACGAGTCTTTAAAAAACATGCAACTCCGCATCGTACATTTTGATTCCTTCAACATTATACTTCAGCATAATCCCAACAGGATAACGTCTTCGCAGGCCGAAGTCGACGAAGAATCAGTTAAAAAAAGAAATTGCTTTCTCTGCTACAATAACCTTCCGCCCGAACAAAAAGCATTGGTCTACGGCGGCGAGTACCTCGTATTGTGCAACCCGTATCCCATTTTCCCGGAGCACTATACCCTGCCGAAC
>JBJKOY010000140.1:0-23816 GCA_046706945.1 Ignavibacteriaceae bacterium
ATGAGCTCGTTAAAGAAGTATAAATACGGAGTTCTGAATATTAAGAGTATTTTTTTAGGCAGGCTGCTCGCATTCGCAGGGCTGCGTCATTCAGCGGTTTTCCCGTGGATCTTGATTAAAAAATAGTTTAGTTAAAAGTCCCGGAGCGAACATTAAAAGGATCCACAACGGGCGCAGACTGCAATCCTTAATCAATAATCGGTCTTAACTTTCAGAAATACGACGGCCGCAACGGTCCCGATAATGCCGACAATTCCCCCGGCGAGGAAAGCGGCGGGAATATTAAAGGCATCCGCGATTATTCCGAAAACAATCGGGCCGATTACCTGCCCGAGGCTTAATGAAGCGGTGAACGCCCCGGTAGCCGCACCCATCCCGTATACCCTGCCCCTCTCCGTCCTTATAGCAATTGCGGAAGCTCTCGAGACGGAGCTGAAAATGCCCATTATCATCGTTAAAATAAAAAACATCAGCATGCTGTGAAACTGAGCTATTATGCACATGGCCAGCGCCGAAACAAGCCCTCCGTACAAAATTAAATTAACTTTTTGTTTCGGAAATTTGTCCGCCGCAAGTCCTACGGGATATTGAATAACCGAGCCTGAAAGCATATAGACCGAAAGGATAATCCCGATATTTGCAACGCTCGTCGATGCGGTTTTAACGGCGAGTATGGGGAAAAAAGTATTAAAGCCCCAGCGGTAAAAGCCCCTCGAAGCAAAGTATGTCATAATCCCCATCATGGGCTTGTCTTTAAAAACGGGGACAAGCGACTTTAGCATGGGTCTCCCATTTCCTTTCCGTTTTTTTACGGCGTTGCTTTCCGGGACAAAAAAGATAATAAGGACCAGAGCTATGAAAGATAAAACGGCCATTACATAAAAAGGGGCGTTTATGTTGAACCTGTCCGTAAGATCGCCGCCTAAATAAGGTCCGAGTGCCTGTCCGGCAAAAAAGGACATGAAGAAGGCATTCATGTATTTGCCTTCTTTTCCTTCCGGAGTAATGTCGCCGATATATGCCTGAGCTACGGGCGTAACGAGAACGGTCGAAAATCCCTGGACAACCCTTATTACGGTTAATGCGGCGGGAGACGAAGCCAGCACAAAGCAGAATGAAAGGATTATGAAAAGAATTAATCCGAGTACAATTAAATTTTTTCTGCCGTGCTCATCCGAAAATTGTCCCACAATCGGGGCAAAAATCCCGCGCGATAATGCGAAGCCTGAAAATACGAACCCTAGCTCGAGACCGGTCGCGTTCATGCTCTTTGCATATAGCGGGAGGATCGGCGTTATGATCCCGATGCTGAGCATAGCGATTAAGGTGGCGATAAATAAACTTACGAATATCTTTTTTTTCACGGCTTTAAGTTAAGATAGGACACTTTCCGGATAATAATCAAATTTTAACCGGGTTGAGAAAATACATTTCTTTATTATGATTTATAAGAAATCTTACTATAAAAAATAGGAATTCTTTCCATATAAAATTAGGTATTAATACGGATTTTTTTAGAAAATTATTTTATTATATTAAAATTAATAAGGCATCAAACACTCCTTCCAATATTTTTCCGTACCGGGATGCACATAGTCTAATTTACGGAGTAATTATGAATGGCAAAGTCAAGCTTTTTATTTATTAAATTTTTTTAATAATAGTTTTGAAGAGAATAAACTTATATTACCGAAAATAATTCAATATATGTAAAATCGGAGAGTTTCTGAAAACATTATTATCACTTCTTATTTTAGTACTAACTTCAAATCTATACGGCCAGCAATTTAAATTATCGGATATTAATTCCACACAGTACAGCATAGATAAAATAGCCCAGCAAGTTTATTTTAAGGATTTTTATAGTGATACTGTTAGAAAAGTTGACTTGCGAGATATGTCTGTGACCAAGACTATGTTCTCAATTCTACCTCCCAATTTTGGCAATGAACATCATCTTGTGAGAGATAAAACTACTTTTTATAATTTAGACAACGGAACCTCTTATAACATACCAAAGTCTGAAAGTGACACGTTAGGAGGTTATGCAAACTCAGAATACACCGGGGATTTTTCTCCTGCCGATAGTAATTTTTTATTTCCCCTGCTCCCCCAAACATACCCTATGATTCCCAGAGGGTATGTTTTTTCTTTTAATGATAGTTCATTAAAGCCCCTTAAAGGAAATTTTTGGATTGAATATAATTTCAACGATGCGTGGCCACAATGGAGCAGTGATTCAAGCTTTATATTTATTGCACCTGATGACAGCGTTATATCAGAATACTTTCTGAAATCAGGGGAAGTAGATACTCTGGTAACAGTGCATGGATTTTTATCCGGATTTTCTTACAACAGAAAATATGGGATCTTAGCATATACTATGCCCGATATACCTTCAAAAATATATTTTCATTATGTTAATAAAAATTTTCCCGACAGTCTTATTTATGAACCGGGGAATCTTGCCGGTGGTCCGGAATTCGAAGCATTAAGATGGTCTCCTGATGACAGTAAGCTTGCTTTCATTTGCAACCGTATTGATATCGGCTCAGAAATTTATATTTATGATTTAGATTCTAATAAAACATATCCTGGTGAAGGCGGTGGATACAAAGACCATCTTAAATGGGCCAATAACGATACGCTTATTTTTGTGGATGAATCCCAATACCTTCTTTACGGATTAGGTGTATCTTCTATTTATACCTCCGTAAGAGAAACAAAAAAAGATCCGGTACCAAGTAAGTTCACAATATCTAATTATCCTAATCCGTTCAACCCGAATACTAACTTTTATATTAACATACCCGCCAAACAGCCTTTCAGCATAAAAATATACGATATACTGGGAAGGTTAATAAAAACTATCCGCGTCAATCCCCAGGATGCCGAGGTTAAAAACATTAGCTGGAACGGAACAAATAATTCCGGGCGAGCGGTTGGTTCAGGGGTTTATTTTGCTATAGCTATAGTCGATAATGAAATTCATTCAAATACTATTAAATTAATTTTACTTAAATAATATTAATAGGCTAATTATTTAACTATTTCCTTATCAATATGGAACGTTTGGGAGGCAAAAAGGATGTGCATTAATTTACACATCCTTTTTATGCCGGTTTATGGAGAACATACATATTTGATTTTCATTTGTGGATCCTCTACGAGGATCGGATGTCTGTTTCCGTTTGCTGCTACAATTCTTGGACATCTACGATGTCCTTTTTGAATAATTTAATTATGTTTTAATCGAATCCTGATTATTGAACTATGTCGTATCCTCCGATTGATTCTAACCCCAGCCTCGTAGAGGCTGAAGAATTGCAGGATATTTTACAAGTTAGATTTTCAATTGCGGATTCTATACGAGGGCCGGTACTAATTTCATATTATTGCTATAATCCCTTGAACATCTGAGATGTTCTTTTTTCATAAGCTCTTTAATTTCCTATGTCAATCCTTGGTGGGTTCAATCAATATCTAACTCCGTCTTTTCCGGTGCTATCCAAAAGTACGTAAAACCGAGCAATGAAACTTCGGCGTGAGTTCAGTCGAACGCCTGCCTGATCGTCCGGTAGGCGAGTCGAAATACGGTCTCTAATTCAAAATGCTGGCTTCGACCCGCCTACCGGACGGGCAGGCAAGCTCAGCCACCGAAAATTATAGGTTTTTAGACAGCTCCGGTATTAATTTCACTTTATTACTACAATTCTTGGACATCAACAAAATCCGTATTTAACATAAATATCCAATTTTTGTTTACACACAAAACAAAAAATAAAAAATTATTCTCTGCCCGTAGCCTCGTAGAGGCTGAAGAATTGTAGAAAATCGTAAAACAAATAACCAGAATCCTCGTAGAGGATTCAGAATAAAAGATCTGTGAACTATTATTTCATCGAAAAATAATAACCTTTTATGAATGTCAATATCAATCTCTTTTTACATGTAATTAGACGGCGCTAATTTTTTAAATTTATATTAAAATATTTTTTTAGAAGAACATCAAATTCTTCCGGATCATCAAACACGGTTTTCTCCTTAATTCCGCCTTGGGAAACGGTCAATGAATTATCGCTCAGCGTAATCCTGCCGCCCGTGGTAGCGATTGTGCACAGCTTATTTATCCTGAAGTGAGATGTCGGGCTGTCCTGCTGAAAGTCGCACATCTCTTTAAAATCGCTCAATTTCCTTGGAATCGTTGAGAACCTGTACTGGGGTTCCCGGCCTTCAGCTCTTAGCTTCTGCAGATCGAAAACATTATCCTCAATTTTTAAAATCCCGAAGTTACCGCCGGCATCTTCCGCAGCGGAGCGGCTTATTTCACCCGGATTGCCCGGCACTCCGATGGGAGTTCGGAACGAATCACCGAAGCCGACATCGACAAGATATTTTTTATCCAAATGAACGAGCAGGGACATATGGTCGAATTCGGGTCCGAAGCCGTTTTTCTTCGGGTTATAAACGCGGGCTGAGAGCATATCGGTTTTATATCCCAGCGATGTCAGCAGCCAATGAAATAGACCGTTCAATTCGTAACAGAAACCGCCGCGTTTTGACGCTACTATCTTTTCGTAAATTTTTTCGTTGTCTAATACTATTCTTCTCCGGGGAATATCAAGATCTTCAAAAGGGACGGAAAGTAGATGCTGTTCTGAAGTTCGGAGAGAAATTCCAAACTTAAATGATCCTTGCCGAGAAGCGTTTTAATCCCGATTCTGTCCAAATATGATTTTATTTCCATCGAAGACTCCTGTTAATTCTCAATATCACGGATATTATTTAAATTCAATTTGCTGTTTCGCCTTAAGGCATTTAAACCTGCGTAATGAAAACTAAAATCACGGGGAATAACTTTTATTGACGGATTTCACAATTTCTCCATAATGAGTTTGTTAAACTCGTTAATTAAATTTTGATCGGTAAAAATATCCGATCATCCGTAGTAAGCCGATATGGAAACTTCGCGGTACGGTTCGTCCATGCCTGCGGCACATAAACAACAACTTAATTGACTTAAAAAATAAGTCTTAATAAAAATAAAATCATATAATAAATTAAAATGACAAAATAAATTTACTTGACGGAACGAAAAATGTAATGATATGATTTAGAATCCCGAAAAGATCGCAATGCGATAAACCTCTCTCTTTGTAGAGGCTGTGTGAAAATTAAGTTTCAATCTATCCCGCTTAGCGGGACAAAATTGAACATAACAATTTCTGTTTGAACAAAAATATATTGAACCCTTACGGGGTTCGGGCTCTTATTTGGTTATGTTTTTCTACAAATATATCGCTCCTACGGAGCGAAAACATTTAATGAGAACTCCGTAGGAGTTCAATATTTGTAGAAACGGCATTATTCACACACACCCGAACCCCCAAGGGGTTCAATAAATAATTGAATATTTATTTATTGATTTTGAATTTTCACACAGCCTCTGTAAGGGGGAAGTAGGAGAGGGTTTGAGAAGGTACTAAACTCCCGAACCCGTCCCGCATATCGCATTGCGATCACAAAGTGAGTGGCAATGCCAACCATTCCCTTGAAGAGACTGTGTGAAAACTAAACTGTTATAAATAATTATTCAATTAATGATTTGAGATTAATTTTATTTTAATTTTTTTGTTTACTTGCTCCGCCATTTATGGCGGGGTAAAAGTCTCCAAATAAATCCCGGGCTTTTCTCATAGGGATGGATTCGCCAAGCCCGAATAATTGGCTTTCTGGGGCTATCGCATAGCGATCCCTTCGGGAAAGCCCTTTGTATTTTTAGATTTATAATCCCGCGGCTAAAGCCGCGGGCTAGTGATAAATGCAAAAAAAGAGTTTACAATAAATTTAATATTTATATTATAATTCTATTTTCTGATTGCTTAATAATAACTTAGAGCGCAAAAATTAAAAGCAAAAAAATGAAAAATTACCTTCAATTTATAACCGGTCTGCCGGTATACTTAATTATAATTCTTCTAGCCTCATCCGGTCTTATTTTTTCTCAAAGCGGTAATATAAAACACGGCGGGAAAAACAATAACATGAAGAAAAAGGATGCTGCCGGGGCGGAGTTTGGAAACGGCGCACCTTCGGTCTTTCTAAGCAAAGCGGAACAAATAAACTCGGGAATAACAGCTTTGAAACTGGTAAAAACACTGCACCGCGCACAGTCGGTTGCGTACGGCTACGTCGTTCCGGTGAAGGATTTGTCGGGAGATCTGCAGAATTACGCATCGGCTAAATCACAACTTGCAAAGTCGCGGGAAGATTTGTCGGTTTCCGAAACGAATTATGACCGCGAAAGAAGTCTATATGAAAACAAACTTGCAAGCAATCAGGATTATCTGGCCTCTAAAGCAGCTTACTTGTCAGACAAGGCCGACGTTGACGCGGCGCAGTCAAATTTAACAAGCATAAAAAGCAGGATAATCGAGCAATGGGGTAACAAAATCTCGGGATGGATCTTTAACGGTTCTGCCGATTTAAACAGCCTGATGTCTCTTAAAACGGCACTGATACAAATATCTCTGCTCCCGGAAAATAAGGGTACGGAAATTCCCCGCAATATTAAGGTTATTCCGCCGTTTGACGGCGGTAAGCCGATTGACTGCAAATATGTCTCCGCCGGTCACCTTGCAAATTCGCAGTTTCAAACAATAACATTTTATTATATCGCTTCAAGCCCTTCGTTAAACGGAGGTATGAATTTAAAGGCGTTTCTGCCTACCGGGAAAGAGTCGGCTGGCGTTATTGTTCCGTCCTCCTCTATAGTCTGGTACAAGGGCGTACCGTGGATTTATGTTGAGACGTCCGGAAACAATTTTACAAGGACCGAAATCGAAACCGTTAACCCTGTGAAATCCGGATTTTTCGTCCCGGAGGAAAAGGTATTTTTAAAGCCGGGAGTTAAAGCAGTGACAAGAGGCGCGCAGCTTTTATTATCGAAGGAACTAATGCCCGCTCAAAAACAAGCCGGAGGGGATGAGGAAGATAATGATTGAGAACAAAGGCTTGTTGAATTCCGTCGTCAGTTTTTCCATACGCTACAGAGGAATTATTATCTCGCTCGGCATACTGTTTACGGCTTACGGAATATATACGCTGACCCGGGCAAAATACGGAGTCTTCCCGGAATTTGCGCCCCCGCAGGCCGTAATACAAACCGAATCTCCCGGCCTTTCGCCGGAACAGGTGGAAGTTTTGGTTACCGTCCCGGTCGAGAGCGCTGTAAACGGAATTCCCGGGCTTCAATTTCTGAGATCTAGATCCATCCAGGGACTTTCTGTTGTAACGGCAACTTTTAAATACGGAACAGATGTTTACAGGGACCGTCAATTAGTGTCGGAAAGACTCTCTACTATGGCCGGCCAATTGCCGTCAGGAGTAAAACAGCCTGAGATGACCCCGCTTGTTCCCTCGACCGGCTTGACTTTGGTTATCGGCTTGACTCCCCGGAAAGCGGTCAATTCCGAAAAAGAAAAAACACCGATGCAGATTAGAACTTTTGCGGACTGGGTTTTAAAGCGCAGACTTCTTTCCGTGACCGGCGTAGCAAACGTTACAGTTTTCGGCGGCGGGATAAAAGAATACCAAATACAAATTGATCCCGACAGGCTGGTAGAATACGGCTTGTCGGTTAATGATGTTGTCTCCGCCGCGCGGAAGGCAACGGCCGTTGAAGGAGCGGGATTTATTGAAAACAGCAATCAGCGCATCGTGATTCAAACAAAGGGACAGGCTTTAACAGACGCGGAAATTGCCAAGACAATTATCCTGCACAAAAACAATATGAATATTACCGTCGGCAATGTGGCCGATGTCGTAACAGCACCGGAGCCTCCTATCGGGAGCGCAATAATAGAGGGGAAACCCGGCGTAATGCTGATGATATACGGGCAGTACGGGACAAACACGCTGCAAGTTACAAAACGAGTCGAGGCCGCGCTGAAAAATATGCAGGCTGCTTTCAATGCGGAGAATATCGAAATTACAAAATTGTTCAGGCCGGCAGATTTTATAAACAACGCGCTCGGACATTTGGAAGGTTCTTTAATACTCGGTGCCGTTTTAATAGTAATTATATTGCTGCTTTTTCTTTTTGACTTTAGGACGGCCGCAATATCATGCACCGCGATCCCGCTTTCCCTGCTTGCGGGAGTAGCGGCATTGCAGGCATTCGGCCTGACTTTAAATACCATGACGCTGGGCGGTCTGGCTATTGCTATTGGGGAAGTTGTGGACGACGCGGTTATAGACGTTGAAAACATACTAAGGAGATTGAATGAGAACAGATCGCTCGGCAGCCCGAAGTCGGTTTTTAAGGTCGTGCTCGACGGATCGCTGGAAGTCCGCTCCGCGGTAATTTACGCAACTTTTGCGGTTGTGCTTGTCTTCTTACCTATTCTGACTTTATCCGGGGTTGCGGGAAGTTTATTTTCGCCTCTCGGCATCGCTTATATATTTTCCGTCTTGGCTTCTCTTATAGTGGCGCTTACTATAACGCCGGCGCTGTGTTTTGTACTTTTAAGAAACCGCTCGGAAAGGGAAAGGAAAGAATCGCCGTTCGCCGTATGGCTGAAAAACAAATACGTCGTTATTTTAAATCGTGTTGAACGAAATTCCGGGAAAGTAATTGCCGCTTTGGTTATAATTACGCTTGCCGGTTTTGCCGCGCTTCCTTTTTTTAAAGAAAGTTTTATACCGAGCCTAAAAGAAGGTCATTTTGTGGCTCACATTTCCACCGTCCCCGGTACGTCCGTAAAGGAATCGGACAGGCTCGGGGAAAAGGTCTCTGCCGCGCTCTTGAAACTGCCTTTTGTTCAAACCGTAGGCGAGCGGATCGGGCGCGCCGAAAAAGGGGATGACACCTGGGGAACCAACTACGCGGAGATAGAGATTCAATTAAAATCCTTAAAAGGCGGAGGTACGAAGAATGCCGAATCAGAAATTAGGAATGTACTTAATTCCTTCGCGGGCGTAAGCGCCGGGGTCAATACTTTCCTGGGCGAACGCATGGAAGAAACCTTATCGGGTTATTCTTCGCCGGTAGTATTAAATATATTCGGCAACAATTTAATCACATTAGACAGCCTGGCGCGAAAGATTTCTCAAGTAATCGGCAAAATTCACGGCGCTGTCGATGTTTCGGTTCAGTCGCCGCCCGGTATGCCGCAATTAACGATAAATATACGGAAGGACGACCTGCAGCGTTGGGGATTCGACGCAAAAGATGTGCTTGATGCGGTTCAAACCGCATACCGGGGTACGGATGTCGGGGAAGTATACGACGGCGACAGGGTCTTTAACGTTTCAATAATCCTGGACCGGAAAGACCGCGAATCAATTTCGAAAGTATCCGATCTTCTTCTTAAGAATCCCGACGGAATATATGTGAGACTCGGTCAGCTTGCCGATATATACGAGTCGGCCGGCAGGTATATAATATTGCATAACGGCGCAAGGCGGGTCCAGACAATTACGTGCGGCGTAAGCGGCGGGGGCGTACCGCGGTTTGTAAAGGAAGCGGAGGAAAAAATTCGGTCTTCAATAAAATTCCCTCAGGGTACTTATATAGAATTCGGCGGAACCGCGGAAGCACAGTCCAAGTCCGGAAACGAACTGCTTGTTTATTCGGCTATTGCCGGGACCGGGATTATCCTGCTGCTGTTTGCGGAAATGAAAAGCATCAGGAACCTTTTGCTTGTGTTGTCGAACCTGCCGTTCGCCTTTGTCGGGGGCATAATTGCGGTATTGTTTACCGGCGGTAAAATGAGCCTTGGCTCGATGGTCGGCTTTATAACCCTGTTCGGAATAACCATGAGGAACTCGCTCATGCTCATCTCCCACTACGACCACCTTGTAAAATATGAAGAGAAACAATGGAATATGGAAACGGCCATGCTGGGCGCTTCTCAAAGGCTCATCCCTATTTTGATGACGGCGCTTGTGGCCGGTTTGGGACTACTTCCTCTTGCAATCGGAAGCGGAACAGCAGGAAAAGAAATTGAAGGTCCCCTTGCAACAGTCATTATAGGAGGGCTCGTTACTTCAACATTGCTTAATCTCCTGGTACTGCCTGCCTTGTCGCTGAGGTTCGGAAGATTTGAGAAAATTAATATCATCGAAACAGAATAAGCTTAATATAGATTTAAATTTTTATAGCTGTTCCGTCAAATATCAAGCATTCAGCATCTAGTATCTAGCATCCAGCATCCAGTTTCCAGCATCTAGTATCTAGCATCCAGTTTCCAGCATCTAGTATCCAGCATCCGGCATCATCCCTCTTTTCAAATTTTCCTTGCGGAAACCTGCGTGGTGCCGTGGGCGGTTTCTTTTCTGTTTATATTACCCAGTCCGGCATTCTTCAGCCAGGAATAGATTTCCGACTGTGTAAAAGTATCGCCGCCTTGAGTATTTACCAGCATATTTATTGCAAACATTGTTCCTGCCGGCGGGGATATCCTGTCTTCCTCCATGACATAATCCTGGATGACTACCTGCCCGTTCCTATTCAAAGAACCGGCGCATTTTTTTATTAAGGCTTTGTTTTCTTCGAAAGAATTGCTGTGGACGATGGCGGAAAGATAAACAAGGTCGTAGCCCGAACCTATCTCATCAAATAAATAATTTCCTTTAAGGGTCTTAATTTTTCCGTCCAGTCCAGCGGCTTTTATATATTTTTCCGTAAGCGGTATTACATCCGGGAGATCGAAGACAGTAGCATTAATACCTTTGCCCGTTTTTACAAATTCCATTGCGAAAGCGCCCGAGCCGCCGCCTAGGTCCAGAACATTCCCGACGCCGGAAAGGTCGATTAGTCTTATGTCGTCCGGCGCCTGCTTAGAGGCTCTGTAATGCATCGCTTCGATAAAATTTACCAGCCAGTTTGCGCGGCCTTCGCCGGTCCTGGCCGGCGGTTTGCCTTTGCGTACAACCTCCGTTAGACCGCTCCATGAATCCCAGAGATTAGCTGCGTGCAGCAGATTGGAGATGTAATCGGGTCTCCCCTTTATCAAATAACGGGAAGAAAACTCGTTATTCGAAAAAGACCCGTTCTTCTTTTCAAGCAGATCCAGATTGCAAAGCGTATTCATCAGCCTGTCGGTCGCTCTTGCATCCGCGGAAATTATTCCGGCCACTTCCGCGGAAGTCTTTGATTCTTTGCCCAAGACGGTGAATAATTCCAGTTCGAGCGCGGTCAGAATAATGCGGCTGTTCCTGAAATTAAAAACCGCTTCGCGAAGTTCCAGCGGTGTCATGTTTTCCTCATGTAAGATTTATAATTTTGAGATTTATTTTTAATATATGAATTCGGACTGTTAGTACTAGTCCGGCAACTCACATTTTATAATTATATCAGCCGGTAATTAAGTGTCTGCGCAAGCAATATTCACGTAACGCAAGGCAAATCCCGGAAATAAAATATATTATAAATTTTATTCCGCGTGTCCAAATTAAACGGGCTCGTTTGTTATTATGGTGTATTTAAAAAACGTAATAGCAAACATAATAAAAGGATTTTAAGATGGAAACGAGAATAAATGTTTTGGAAAAAGGAGGAAATGCGGTTAAAGCTTTGTATCACCTCGGTGCGTATTTATCGAAGTCGAAGATCGAACAGCCGCTTCTGGATTTAATTAGCTTCAGGATTTCACAGGTAAACGGCTGCGCTTTCTGCCTTGATATGCATTCGAAAGATTTGCGGGCGGCGGGAGAAACCGAGCAGAGGCTGTACCTTTTGGATGCATGGCGCGAAACGCCGTTTTATTCCGAACGCGAACGAGCGGCTTTAAGCTGGGCGGAAGCCGTGAATAAACGCGAAGTTCCGGATGAAGTATTTAACGAAGCGCGCAGCCGGTTTTCGGAGGAAGAAATTATCGATTTGACCATGGCTGTAGCGGCAATTAATTGCCGCTACAGCCATGGTCAAATCGATAATTTCTTCCTCCGAAAACCGGCTGCGCGCTTCGTTAAATACTTCATCCGGAACTTCGCGTTTATTCACGGCTTCCGCCCAGCTTAAAGCCGCTCGTTCGCGTTCGGAATAAAACGGCGTTTCGCGCCATGCATCCAAAAGGTACAGCCTCTGCTCGGTTTCTCCCGCCGCCCGCAAATCTTTCGAATGCATATCAAGGCAGAAAGCGCAGCCGTTTACCTGTGAAATCCTGAAGCTAATTAAATCCAGAAGCGGCTGTTCGATCTTCGACTTCGATAAATACGCACCGAGGTGATACAAAGCTTTAACCGCATTTCCTCCTTTTTCCAAAACATTTATTCTCGTTTCCATCTTAAAATCCTTTTATTATGTTTGCTATTACGTTTTTTAAATACACCATAATAACAAACGAGCCCGTTTAATTTGGACACGCGGAATAAAATTTATAATATATTTTATTTCCGGGATTTGCCTTGCGTTACGTGAATATTGCTTGCGCAGACACTTAATTACCGGCTGATATAATTATAAAATGTGAGTTGCCGGACTAGTACTAACAGTCCGAATTCATATATTAAAAATAAATCTCAAAATTATAAATCTTACATGAGGAAAACATGACACCGCTGGAACTTCGCGAAGCGGTTTTTAATTTCAGGAACAGCCGCATTATTCTGACCGCGCTCGAACTGGAATTATTCACCGTCTTGGGCAAAGAATCAAAGACTTCCGCGGAAGTGGCCGGAATAATTTCCGCGGATGCAAGAGCGACCGACAGGCTGATGAATACGCTTTGCAATCTGGATCTGCTTGAAAAGAAGAACGGGTCTTTTTCGAATAACGAGTTTTCTTCCCGTTATTTGATAAAGGGGAGACCCGATTACATCTCCAATCTGCTGCACGCAGCTAATCTCTGGGATTCATGGAGCGGTCTAACGGAGGTTGTACGCAAAGGCAAACCGCCGGCCAGGACCGGCGAAGGCCGCGCAAACTGGCTGGTAAATTTTATCGAAGCGATGCATTACAGAGCCTCTAAGCAGGCGCCGGACGACATAAGACTAATCGACCTTTCCGGCGTCGGGAATGTTCTGGACCTAGGCGGCGGCTCGGGCGCTTTCGCAATGGAATTTGTAAAAACGGGCAAAGGTATTAATGCTACTGTCTTCGATCTCCCGGATGTAATACCGCTTACGGAAAAATATATAAAAGCCGCTGGACTGGACGGAAAAATTAAGACCCTTAAAGGAAATTATTTATTTGATGAGATAGGTTCGGGCTACGACCTTGTTTATCTTTCCGCCATCGTCCACAGCAATTCTTTCGAAGAAAACAAAGCCTTAATAAAAAAATGCGCCGGTTCTTTGAATAGGAACGGGCAGGTAGTCATCCAGGATTATGTCATGGAGGAAGACAGGATATCCCCGCCGGCAGGAACAATGTTTGCAATAAATATGCTGGTAAATACTCAAGGCGGCGATACTTTTACACAGTCGGAAATCTATTCCTGGCTGAAGAATGCCGGACTGGGTAATATAAACAGAAAAGAAACCGCCCACGGCACCACGCAGGTTTCCGCAAGGAAAATTTGAAAAGAGGGATGATGCCGGATGCTGGATACTAGATGCTGGAAACTGGATGCTAGATACTAGATGCTGGAAACTGGATGCTGGATGCTAGATACTAGATGCTGAATGCTTGATATTTGACGGAACAGCTATAAAAATTTAAATCTATATTAAGCTTATTCTGTTTCGATGATATTAATTTTCTCAAATCTTCCGAACCTCAGCGACAAGGCAGGCAGTACCAGGAGATTAAGCAATGTTGAAGTAACGAGCCCTCCTATAATGACTGTTGCAAGGGGACCTTCAATTTCTTTTCCTGCTGTTCCGCTTCCGATTGCAAGAGGAAGTAGTCCCAAACCGGCCACAAGCGCCGTCATCAAAATAGGGATGAGCCTTTGAGAAGCGCCCAGCATGGCCGTTTCCATATTCCATTGTTTCTCTTCATATTTTACAAGGTGGTCGTAGTGGGAGATGAGCATGAGCGAGTTCCTCATGGTTATTCCGAACAGGGTTATAAAGCCGACCATCGAGCCAAGGCTCATTTTACCGCCGGTAAACAATACCGCAATTATGCCCCCGACAAAGGCGAACGGCAGGTTCGACAACACAAGCAAAAGGTTCCTGATGCTTTTCATTTCCGCAAACAGCAGCAGGATAATCCCGGTCCCGGCAATAGCCGAATAAACAAGCAGTTCGTTTCCGGACTTGGACTGTGCTTCCGCGGTTCCGCCGAATTCTATATAAGTACCCTGAGGGAATTTTATTGAAGACCGAATTTTTTCCTCCGCTTCCTTTACAAACCGCGGTACGCCCCCGCCGCTTACGCCGCACGTAATTGTCTGGACCCGCCTTGCGCCGTTATGCAATATTATATACCTGCCGGCCGACTCGTATATATCGGCAAGCTGACCGAGTCTCACATATATTCCGTCGGGATTCTTAAGAAGAAGATCGGATACTTTCGAAATTGATTCGCGGTCTTTCCGGTCCAGGATTATTGAAACGTTAAAGACCCTGTCGCCGTCGTATACTTCCCCGACATCCGTACCCCGGTATGCGGTTTGAACCGCATCAAGCACATCTTTTGCGTCGAATCCCCAACGCTGCAGGTCGTCCTTCCGTATATTTATCGTTAATTGCGGCATACCGGGCGGCGACTGAACCGAAACATCGACAGCGCCGTGAATTTTGCCGATTACTTGAGAAATCTTTCGCGCCAGGCTGTCTAATGTGATTAAATTGTTGCCGAATATATTTAATACTACCGGCGAAGAATAACCCGATAAGGTTTCTTCCATGCGTTCGCCCAGGAAAGTATTGACCCCGGCGCTTACGCCCGCGAAGGAATTAAGTACATTCCTAATTTCTGATTCGGCATTCTTCGTACCTCCGCCTTTTAAGGATTTTAATTGAATCTCTATCTCCGCGTAGTTGGTTCCCCAGGTGTCATCCCCTTTTTCGGCGCGCCCGATCCGCTCGCCTACGGTTTGAACAAAAGGCAGTTTCAAGAGCGCGGCAGAGACCTTTTCCCCGAGCCTGTCCGATTCCTTTACGGACGTACCGGGGACGGTGGAAATGTGAGCCACAAAATGACCTTCTTTTAGGCTCGGTATAAAACTTTCTTTAAAAAAAGGAAGCGCGGCAAAACCGGCAAGCGTAATTATAACCAAAGCGGCAATTACTTTCCCGGAATTTCGTTCAACACGATTTAAAATAACGACGTATTTGTTTTTCAGCCATACGGCGAACGGCGATTCTTTCCTTTCCCTTTCCGAGCGGTTTCTTAAAAGTACAAAACACAGCGCCGGCGTTATAGTAAGCGCCACTATAAGAGAAGCCAAGACGGAAAATATATAAGCGATGCCGAGAGGCGAAAATAAACTTCCCGCAACCCCGGATAAAGTCAGAATAGGTAAGAAGACAAGCACAACCGCAAAAGTTGCGTAAATTACCGCGGAGCGGACTTCCAGCGATCCGTCGAGCACGACCTTAAAAACCGACTTCGGGCTGCCGAGCGATCTGTTCTCATTCAATCTCCTTAGTATGTTTTCAACGTCTATAACCGCGTCGTCCACAACTTCCCCAATAGCAATAGCCAGACCGCCCAGCGTCATGGTATTTAAAGTCAGGCCGAATGCCTGCAATGCCGCTACTCCCGCAAGCAGGGAAAGCGGGATCGCGGTGCATGATATTGCGGCCGTCCTAAAGTCAAAAAGAAAAAGCAGCAATATAATTACTATTAAAACGGCACCGAGTATTAAAGAACCTTCCAAATGTCCGAGCGCGTTGTTTATAAAATCTGCCGGCCTGAACAATTTTGTAATTTCGATATTCTCCGCATTGAAAGCAGCCTGCATATTTTTCAGCGCGGCCTCGACTCGTTTTGTAACTTGCAGCGTGTTTGTCCCGTACTGCCCGTATATCATCAGCATTACGCCGGGTTTCCCCTCTATTATTGCGCTCCCGATAGGAGGCTCCGGTGCTGTTACGACATCGGCCACATTGCCGACGGTAATATTCATATTGTTTTTGTGCAGGATAATTGTCTTGGCAATTTCCGCGTCTGTTAAAGCCTGTCCCTTTGTTTGAATCACGATGCGCTGATTGCTGTTTTCAATAAATCCCGCTCCTTCAACGGCCGTTGCCTTCCGCGCGGCGGAGACAACATCATTAACCGACAAGCCGTATTCTACCAGCCTGTCGGGATCAATTTGTATTTGGTATTCTTTTATCCCGCCGCCGAAAACTGTAACGTTTGCTACGCCGGTCACGGAAAGAAGTCTGCGCTTTAAAACCCAGTCCGCAAAAGTTCTAATCTGCATCGGTGTTTTTTCTTTTTCGGAATTGACCGCTTTCCGGGGAGTCAAGCCGATAACCAAAGTCAAGCCGGTCGAGGGAACAAGCGGGGTCATCTCAGGCTGTTTTACTCCTGACGGCAATTGGCCGGCCATAGTAGAGAGTCTTTCCGACACTAATTGACGGTCCCTGTAAACATCTGTTCCGTATTTAAAAGTTGCCGTTACAACAGAAAGTCCCTGGATGGATCTAGATCTCAGAAATTGAAGCCCGGGAATTCCGTTTACAGCGCTCTCGACCGGGACGGTAACCAAAACTTCCACCTGTTCCGGCGAAAGGCCGGGAGATTCGGTTTGTATTACGGCCTGCGGGGGCGCAAATTCCGGGAAGACTCCGTATTTTGCCCGGGTCAGCGTATATATTCCGTAAGCCGTAAACAGTATGCCGAGCGAGATAATAATTCCTCTGTAGCGTATGGAAAAACTGACGACGGAATTCAACAAGCCTTTGTTCTCAATCATTATCTTCCTCATCCCCTCCGGCTTGTTTTTGAGCGGGCATTAGTTCCTTCGATAATAAAAGCTGCGCGCCTCTTGTCACTGCTTTAACTCCCGGCTTTAAAAATACCTTTTCCTCCGGGACGAAAAATCCGGATTTCACAGGGTTAACGGTTTCGATTTCGGTCCTTGTAAAATTGTTTCCGGACGTCTCAACATAAATCCACGGTACGCCCTTGTACCAGACTATAGAGGAGGACGGAACAATAACGCCAGCCGACTCTTTCCCGGTAGGCAGAAACGCCTTTAAATTCATACCTCCGTTTAACGAAGGGCTTGAAGCGATATAATAAAATGTTATTGTTTGAAACTGCGAATTTGCAAGGTGACCGGCGGAGACATATTTGCAGTCAATCGGCTTACCGCCGTCAAACGGCGGAATAACCTTAATATTGCGGGGAATTTCCGTACCCTTATTTTCCGGGAGCAGAGATATTTGTATCAGTGCCGTTTTAAGAGACATCAGGCTGTTTAAATCGGCAGAACCGTTAAAGATCCATCCCGAGATTTTGTTACCCCATTGCTCGATTATCCTGCTTTTTATGCTTGTTAAATTTGACTGCGCCGCGTCAACGTCGGCCTTGTCTGACAAGTAAGCTGCTTTAGAGGCCAGATAATCCTGATTGCTTGCAAGTTTGTTTTCATATAGACTTCTTTCGCGGTCATAATTCGTTTCGGAAACCGACAAATCTTCCCGCGACTTTGCAAGTTGTGATTTAGCCGATGCGTAATTCTGCAGATCTCCCGACAAATCCTTCACCGGAACGACGTAGCCGTACGCAACCGACTGTGCGCGGTGCAGTGTTTTTACCAGTTTCAAAGCTGTTATTCCCGAGTTTATTTGTTCCGCTTTGCTTAGAAAGACCGAAGGTGCGCCGTTTCCAAACTCCGCCCCGGCAGCATCCTTTTTCTTCATGTTATTGTTTTTCCCGCCGTGTTTTATATTACCGCTTTGAGAAAAAATAAGACCGGATGAGGCTAGAAGAATTATAATTAAGTATACCGGCAGACCGGTTATAAATTGAAGGTAATTTTTCATTTTTTTGCTTTTAATTTTTGCGCTCTAAGTTATTATTAAGCAATCAGAAAATAGAATTATAATATAAATATTAAATTTATTGTAAACTCTTTTTTTGCATTTATCACTAGCCCGCGGCTTTAGCCGCGGGATTATAAATCTAAAAATACAAAGGGCTTTCCCGAAGGGATCGCTATGCGATAGCCCCAGAAAGCCAATTATTCGGGCTTGGCGAATCCATCCCTATGAGAAAAGCCCGGGATTTATTTGGAGACTTTTACCCCGCCATAAATGGCGGAGCAAGTAAACAAAAAAATTAAAATAAAATTAATCTCAAATCATTAATTGAATAATTATTTATAACAGTTTAGTTTTCACACAGTCTCTTCAAGGGAATGGTTGGCATTGCCACTCACTTTGTGATCGCAATGCGATATGCGGGACGGGTTCGGGAGTTTAGTACCTTCTCAAACCCTCTCCTACTTCCCCCTTACAGAGGCTGTGTGAAAATTCAAAATCAATAAATAAATATTCAATTATTTATTGAACCCCTTGGGGGTTCGGGTGTGTGTGAATAATGCCGTTTCTACAAATATTGAACTCCTACGGAGTTCTCATTAAATGTTTTCGCTCCGTAGGAGCGATATATTTGTAGAAAAACATAACCAAATAAGAGCCCGAACCCCGTAAGGGTTCAATATATTTTTGTTCAAACAGAAATTGTTATGTTCAATTTTGTCCCGCTAAGCGGGATAGATTGAAACTTAATTTTCACACAGCCTCTACAAAGAGAGAGGTTTATCGCATTGCGATCTTTTCGGGATTCTAAATCATATCATTACATTTTTCGTTCCGTCAAGTAAATTTATTTTGTCATTTTAATTTATTATATGATTTTATTTTTATTAAGACTTATTTTTTAAGTCAATTAAGTTGTTGTTTATGTGCCGCAGGCATGGACGAACCGTACCGCGAAGTTTCCATATCGGCTTACTACGGATGATCGGATATTTTTACCGATCAAAATTTAATTAACGAGTTTAACAAACTCATTATGGAGAAATTGTGAAATCCGTCAATAAAAGTTATTCCCCGTGATTTTAGTTTTCATTACGCAGGTTTAAATGCCTTAAGGCGAAACAGCAAATTGAATTTAAATAATATCCGTGATATTGAGAATTAACAGGAGTCTTCGATGGAAATAAAATCATATTTGGACAGAATCGGGATTAAAACGCTTCTCGGCAAGGATCATTTAAGTTTGGAATTTCTCTCCGAACTTCAGAACAGCATCTACTTTCCGTCCCTTTTGAAGATCTTGATATTCCCCGGAGAAGAATAGTATTAGACAACGAAAAAATTTACGAAAAGATAGTAGCGTCAAAACGCGGCGGTTTCTGTTACGAATTGAACGGTCTATTTCATTGGCTGCTGACATCGCTGGGATATAAAACCGATATGCTCTCAGCCCGCGTTTATAACCCGAAGAAAAACGGCTTCGGACCCGAATTCGACCATATGTCCCTGCTCGTTCATTTGGATAAAAAATATCTTGTCGATGTCGGCTTCGGTGATTCGTTCCGAACTCCCATCGGAGTGCCGGGCAATCCGGGTGAAATAAGCCGCTCCGCTGCGGAAGATGCCGGCGGTAACTTCGGGATTTTAAAAATTGAGGATAATGTTTTCGATCTGCAGAAGCTAAGAGCTGAAGGCCGGGAACCCCAGTACAGGTTCTCAACGATTCCAAGGAAATTGAGCGATTTTAAAGAGATGTGCGACTTTCAGCAGGACAGCCCGACATCTCACTTCAGGATAAATAAGCTGTGCACAATCGCTACCACGGGCGGCAGGATTACGCTGAGCGATAATTCATTGACCGTTTCCCAAGGCGGAATTAAGGAGAAAACCGTGTTTGATGATCCGGAAGAATTTGATGTTCTTCTAAAAAAATATTTTAATATAAATTTAAAAAATTAGCGCCGTCTAATTACATGTAAAAAGAGATTGATATTGACATTCATAAAAGGTTATTATTTTTCGATGAAATAATAGTTCACAGATCTTTTATTCTGAATCCTCTACGAGGATTCTGGTTATTTGTTTTACGATTTTCTACAATTCTTCAGCCTCTACGAGGCTACGGGCAGAGAATAATTTTTTATTTTTTGTTTTGTGTGTAAACAAAAATTGGATATTTATGTTAAATACGGATTTTGTTGATGTCCAAGAATTGTAGTAATAAAGTGAAATTAATACCGGAGCTGTCTAAAAACCTATAATTTTCGGTGGCTGAGCTTGCCTGCCCGTCCGGTAGGCGGGTCGAAGCCAGCATTTTGAATTAGAGACCGTATTTCGACTCGCCTACCGGACGATCAGGCAGGCGTTCGACTGAACTCACGCCGAAGTTTCATTGCTCGGTTTTACGTACTTTTGGATAGCACCGGAAAAGACGGAGTTAGATATTGATTGAACCCACCAAGGATTGACATAGGAAATTAAAGAGCTTATGAAAAAAGAACATCTCAGATGTTCAAGGGATTATAGCAATAATATGAAATTAGTACCGGCCCTCGTATAGAATCCGCAATTGAAAATCTAACTTGTAAAATATCCTGCAATTCTTCAGCCTCTACGAGGCTGGGGTTAGAATCAATCGGAGGATACGACATAGTTCAATAATCAGGATTCGATTAAAACATAATTAAATTATTCAAAAAGGACATCGTAGATGTCCAAGAATTGTAGCAGCAAACGGAAACAGACATCCGATCCTCGTAGAGGATCCACAAATGAAAATCAAATATGTATGTTCTCCATAAACCGGCATAAAAAGGATGTGTAAATTAATGCACATCCTTTTTGCCTCCCAAACGTTCCATATTGATAAGGAAATAGTTAAATAATTAGCCTATTAATATTATTTAAGTAAAATTAATTTAATAGTATTTGAATGAATTTCATTATCGACTATAGCTATAGCAAAATAAACCCCTGAACCAACCGCTCGCCCGGAATTATTTGTTCCGTTCCAGCTAATGTTTTTAACCTCGGCATCCTGGGGATTGACGCGGATAGTTTTTATTAACCTTCCCAGTATATCGTATATTTTTATGCTGAAAGGCTGTTTGGCGGGTATGTTAATATAAAAGTTAGTATTCGGGTTGAACGGATTAGGATAATTAGATATTGTGAACTTACTTGGTACCGGATCTTTTTTTGTTTCTCTTACGGAGGTATAAATAGAAGATACACCTAATCCGTAAAGAAGGTATTGGGATTCATCCACAAAAATAAGCGTATCGTTATTGGCCCATTTAAGATGGTCTTTGTATCCACCGCCTTCACCAGGATATGTTTTATTAGAATCTAAATCATAAATATAAATTTCTGAGCCGATATCAATACGGTTGCAAATGAAAGCAAGCTTACTGTCATCAGGAGACCATCTTAATGCTTCGAATTCCGGACCACCGGCAAGATTCCCCGGTTCATAAATAAGACTGTCGGGAAAATTTTTATTAACATAATGAAAATATATTTTTGAAGGTATATCGGGCATAGTATATGCTAAGATCCCATATTTTCTGTTGTAAGAAAATCCGGATAAAAATCCATGCACTGTTACCAGAGTATCTACTTCCCCTGATTTCAGAAAGTATTCTGATATAACGCTGTCATCAGGTGCAATAAATATAAAGCTTGAATCACTGCTCCATTGTGGCCACGCATCGTTGAAATTATATTCAATCCAAAAATTTCCTTTAAGGGGCTTTAATGAACTATCATTAAAAGAAAAAACATACCCTCTGGGAATCATAGGGTATGTTTGGGGGAGCAGGGGAAATAAAAAATTACTATCGGCAGGAGAAAAATCCCCGGTGTATTCTGAGTTTGCATAACCTCCTAACGTGTCACTTTCAGACTTTGGTATGTTATAAGAGGTTCCGTTGTCTAAATTATAAAAAGTAGTTTTATCTCTCACAAGATGATGTTCATTGCCAAAATTGGGAGGTAGAATTGAGAACATAGTCTTGGTCACAGACATATCTCGCAAGTCAACTTTTCTAACAGTATCACTATAAAAATCCTTAAAATAAACTTGCTGGGCTATTTTATCTATGCTGTACTGTGTGGAATTAATATCCGATAATTTAAATTGCTGGCCGTATAGATTTGAAGTTAGTACTAAAATAAGAAGTGATAATAATGTTTTCAGAAACTCTCCGATTTTACATATATTGAATTATTTTCGGTAATATAAGTTTATTCTCTTCAAAACTATTATTAAAAAAATTTAATAAATAAAAAGCTTGACTTTGCCATTCATAATTACTCCGTAAATTAGACTATGTGCATCCCGGTACGGAAAAATATTGGAAGGAGTGTTTGATGCCTTATTAATTTTAATATAATAAAATAATTTTCTAAAAAAATCCGTATTAATACCTAATTTTATATGGAAAGAATTCCTATTTTTTATAGTAAGATTTCTTATAAATCATAATAAAGAAATGTATTTTCTCAACCCGGTTAAAATTTGATTATTATCCGGAAAGTGTCCTATCTTAACTTAAAGCCGTGAAAAAAAAGATATTCGTAAGTTTATTTATCGCCACCTTAATCGCTATGCTCAGCATCGGGATCATAACGCCGATCCTCCCGCTATATGCAAAGAGCATGAACGCGACCGGTCTCGAGCTAGGGTTCGTATTTTCAGGCTTCGCATTATCGCGCGGGATTTTTGCCCCGATTGTGGGACAATTTTCGGATGAGCACGGCAGAAAAAATTTAATTGTACTCGGATTAATTCTTTTCATAATCCTTTCATTCTGCTTTGTGCTGGCTTCGTCTCCCGCCGCATTAACCGTAATAAGGGTTGTCCAGGGATTTTCGACCGTTCTCGTTACGCCCGTAGCTCAGGCATATATCGGCGACATTACTCCGGAAGGAAAAGAAGGCAAATACATGAATGCCTTCTTCATGTCCTTTTTTGCCGGACAGGCACTCGGACCTTATTTAGGCGGCGATCTTACGGACAGGTTCAACATAAACGCCCCTTTTTATGTAATGGCCGTTTTATCTTTCATAGCTCTGGTCCTTATTATCTTTTTTGTCCCGGAAAGCAACGCCGTAAAAAAACGGAAAGGAAATGGGAGACCCATGCTAAAGTCGCTTGTCCCCGTTTTTAAAGACAAGCCCATGATGGGGATTATGACATACTTTGCTTCGAGGGGCTTTTACCGCTGGGGCTTTAATACTTTTTTCCCCATACTCGCCGTTAAAACCGCATCGACGAGCGTTGCAAATATCGGGATTATCCTTTCGGTCTATATGCTTTCAGGCTCGGTTATTCAATATCCCGTAGGACTTGCGGCGGACAAATTTCCGAAACAAAAAGTTAATTTAATTTTGTACGGAGGGCTTGTTTCGGCGCTGGCCATGTGCATAATAGCTCAGTTTCACAGCATGCTGATGTTTTTTATTTTAACGATGATAATGGGCATTTTCAGCTCCGTCTCGAGAGCTTCCGCAATTGCTATAAGGACGGAGAGGGGCAGGGTATACGGGATGGGTGCGGCTACCGGGGCGTTCACCGCTTCATTAAGCCTCGGGCAGGTAATCGGCCCGATTGTTTTCGGAATAATCGCGGATGCCTTTAATATTCCCGCCGCTTTCCTCGCCGGGGGAATTGTCGGCATTATCGGGACCGTTGCGGCCGTCGTATTTCTGAAAGTTAAGACCGATTATTGATTAAGGATTGCAGTCTGCGCCCGTTGTGGATCCTTTTAATGTTCGCTCCGGGACTTTTAACTAAACTATTTTTTAATCAAGATCCACGGGAAAACCGCTGAATGACGCAGCCCTGCGAATGCGAGCAGCCTGCCTAAAAAAATACTCTTAATATTCAGAACTCCGTATTTATACTTCTTTAACGAGCTCAT
>JBJKOY010000141.1:0-2261 GCA_046706945.1 Ignavibacteriaceae bacterium
TCGAGGAATGGAAAACGAACGGCAAATTCGATGAAGGAGCCCCGGTAACAGGAAGCAAAGACATCGCCGTTTACTGCAGCCTTTCGGCTTCATGGCTTTTCGAGGGGCACCGGAAATCCGTAAAGGACTTTTTAAAATCATTCTTTAAACTTGCGGGCAAATCCGACTATATTTCCCTTCTTGCTTATTTCCTCCAGACTCCTTCGAGGCATAAACTTTTGCAGGGTATAAGGACGGAACTGAGAGACAAATTAAAAACCGCAACCACGCTCGGCTACGGCCCGCGATATCTGCATTCTACCGGCCAGCTTCATAAAGGCGGTCCGAACGAAGGGATGTATGTTATATTCACCGCCGATGCTGATGAAGACACCGCGATTCCCGGAGACGAATACGGCTTTGCAACATTGCAGCGCTCCCAGGCGCTGGGAGATTTCAGATCGCTTCAGAACAAAGACCGCAGGGTTATAAGAATTCATCTCGGAAAATCCGTAGAAGAAAATTTGAAGCTGGTGGCCGCGATGATTAAATGATTCGGGCAAAAAAATGCGTTGATGCTAAAAGTTAATCATAGGAGACGCTATGGATCATGAATTTGTCGAAGTTGAACAAACCGAGGTCCCGAAATCGGTTCCGCCGGAACCCTGTATAGTGGTAATTTTCGGCGTTACCGGGGATTTAACTCATCGTGAGCTTATCCCTTCATTATTTGCATTGAACTGCAAAGGTCTGCTTCCGAAGCCGTTTGCCATAATCGGATTTGCGAGACGGGACTGGTCGGATGAATTCTTCCGCGACGAAATGAAAAATACAATGAAAAAAGTAAGCGAATGCGGCGACGAAGAATGGAAACTTTTCTCGCGGAATATGTATTATGTAAGAGGCAATTTTAACGACGATCCTTCAACTTCATACAAAAACCTGAAGGACAAAATCGCAGGCATTCAAAAAGAGCTGAAAATCCCGGACAATGTTTTGTTCCATCTGTCCACTCCCCCAGAAAATTACGGCGAAATAATCTTAAGGCTCGGTGCGGCTTCCTTATCGGAAAGTACGACGGGATGGCGGCGGGTTATTATAGAAAAACCCTTCGGACGCGACGAAAGTTCCGCCAGGAAACTCGATGCGGATATAAACAAAGTATTCGAAGAAAAGCAGGTCTTCCGCGTAGACCATTACCTGGGGAAGGAAACAGTGCAGAACTTGCTGGTTTTCAGGTTCGCAAACCCCGGATTTGAGCCGATATGGAACAGGAATTATATCGAGTACGTGCAGATCACCGTTTCGGAAGAACTCGGTATAGGCACGCGGGGGAATTTTTACGAATCTACCGGCGTGGTAAGGGATATGGTGCAGAACCATCTCCTTCAGCTTTTATGCATGACGGCCATCGAACCTCCGGTTTATTACAATGCAGAATCTCTCCGCTCCGAAACCGTGAAGGTACTGAATTCGATATGCGACCTGGATATTGAAAAAGACGTAGTCCTGGGGCAGTACGATTCGGCGGAAAGCAGCGGTACCCGGATACCCGCATACAGGGAAGAAAAAAACGTTTCGCTAAATTCCTCTACCCCCAATTTCGCGGCGCTCCGCCTGACAATCGATAACTGGCGGTGGGCCGGGGTGCCTTTCTTCCTGAGAACAGGGAAACGGCTCAAGAAAAAACTTACCGAAGTATCAATTCAATTTAAGTCGACCCCCCATCTGATGTTTCCCACTTACAAAAGGAACGAACTTCACAAAAACGTACTTACATTCCGCCTTCAGCCTAACGAGGGCATCATTTATACGTTCATGGCAAAGCAGCCGGGTGCCGAACTCCATCTTAAGCCCGTCAATTTAAATTTCCAGTACGATTCGGCCTTCAATATTTCAGAACCGCCGAGCGCATACCAGTGGCTTCTGTTCGATGCCATGAAGGGAGATCAAACGTTGTTCCCGAGGGCCGACTGGATTTACAAAGCGTGGTCTTTAATCGATCCTATAATAAATAAATGGCAGAATAAACCGTGGCTTAAATTTCCTAATTACAAAGCCGGGACATGGGGCCCGGAAGAAGCCGAAAAATTAATTTCCGGACAGGGATGCAAATGGAGAATTTAACTTATTGTTATCCGCGTCATCCTATGAAATAATTGGATTGATACCGAAGCAATAATTAAGTATTAATGACAAGGAATTCGAAGATTATAAATTTTTTCCGGAGGATTTATGTGGCAAAGCTGGCTGATATTTGCGGGCGGAACATGGCTTACGGT
>JBJKOY010000142.1:0-2078 GCA_046706945.1 Ignavibacteriaceae bacterium
ATTATTAACTTCCACAACATTGCCGAATATAACTTGATATAATTTTGTATAGTTCAGCATCTTGCGGTTAAGCGCCCATTCTGTAAGTCCGTACAGATTAAAATTCTTTAGAAATTTGAAGTTAACCGAGAAAGAACCCGTATGATTGGGAATCGGATTTCCAAGATCCACCGGACCGTCGGTTAGTGCCGGACCTGCGTAAGTTCCGTCGGCATTAAATTTTGCGCCTGTGGCTTTTATCGCGTAGAACTCATGTTTAGGCAGACCTTCCTTAATTACGTTAACGTCGAAGCCGTCGAAAATCGGTTCGGCCCCGCCGAGGTTCGTAACTTCATTGTTCTGGTAATTCCAGATTAAGCCCAGATCAAGCGCATAATCTTTCGAACGGAGCAGACTGGCCTGCAGTTGAGATTCAAATCCCCAATTCTTCATGCCGCCTATATTAAAAGGGACGTTGCTGTTTGTTAACCCGGTAGAAGGAGATTCTCTTTTATATATTATGGAATTCGAAGCGTTTTGCCTGTAATATGTAAATTCGAGAGAATAATCTCTCAGGAATTCCAATTCAAATCCGGTTTCAAATTCTTTAATTCTTTCCGGCTTAATTGAATTATTGCCGATATTATAAATAGTGGCGCCGGCCCCGTATCCTCCCGTAGTAGCTTCCCACAATAAATATATGGGATCGATCGGCTGCGGAAGAATTCCGTTTTCACCGTAAGCCGCGCGCAGCTTAAACAGGTCGAATAAATTTGTAGGGAACCAGCCGTATTTATCCAGCCGTATTGCAAAGCTGGCTTTGGGGTATAAAATATTAGGGGCTTCCGTACCGATTGAACTCGAATAATCCTGGCGCAAACCGAGCGTTAAAAAATACTGATTATTATAAGAAAAATTATGCTCTGTAAAAATTCCGGCTTCGCGGTCGTTCTCGGAATATTCGCCGTAATCTATTACTTTGGCACCGGCGCCTATATCGGTAATTAATTCGGTGGCAAAATCATTCGTATTTAAAAAAGAAGTTTTCAAATCTCTGTTAAACAACTGTGCGCCTACTATCGATGTTGCCTGCAGGCCGGAAATAATGCTATACGTATATCTTGCGTTGAAATCATAGGTGAACTGCCTGTTCTCCCGGTTGTAAATCGCTCTCGAACCGTTTTGAATGGTGGAGTAATGAAGATTTTGGGGATACGTCTGGTCTTCCCGGTAATTGCTGTTGTCTACTCCGGCTCTGAATTGCAATTCCAATTTTTCAATAGGCGTGTAGGATGCCTGTACCGCGCCCGTAAAAGACTCCATTGAATTTTTATCGCTTAAGTTGTAAACCGAAGCGCTGTCGGTAAAGTAATAAGGGGTGGTAGGAAGGACGGTATTCCCCAGAAATCCGTAAATATCATTGTCATTGGTCGGTCTGTTTATATCTGTGAAGGTATAGCCTGAGTTTACCTTCAGAGTTAAATTAGGAGTTGTGTAGGAGGTTAAATTCGCCATTAATGATTTTCTGTTGAGACCGTTGTTCGGAATGTCACCGTCTTCGGAACGGTCAACATAGGATGCGAAATACCTTAGTAAGCTTGAACCGCCGGTTATGTTTAGGGCATGCTGCCTTATTAACCCGTCTCTATAAATCGAGTTTGCTGCATCGGCCGAAACAATGTCGCTTGTTTTATATTTATATGCCTGTGTATTCATTCCGTAGGCATATTGATAAGAAACCGAAATCGGCTGGGATGTTCCGGGCGCTCCCATACCGCTTTTTGTAGTTATAAGAACAACACCGTTTGCTCCGCTGGTACCGTACATTGCTGCGGCCGCAGGTCCTTTTAATACTTCTATATTTGCGATGTCTTCAGGAGAAAGCGAAGCCAGCATGCTGTTGCCCTGTCCGCCGGTGCCGTAACCTACTACTTCGGAATTATCGACGCGCACTCCGTCCACATATATCACCGGCTGTTCATCGCCATTTAAACCGCCGCCGCCGCGTACATAAAACCTGTAACCGCCTCCCGCGTTACCGGACATCGAATAGACCTGCACGCCGGATATTTTTCCTTCGATCAGCTGGGTCATTGTCT
>JBJKOY010000143.1:0-4754 GCA_046706945.1 Ignavibacteriaceae bacterium
GAACCGTTTGCCGCAAATAAAATAGTGTCCGAAAAAACAATACTGCCAAATCCTTGCGATGTAGTCCGGTTCCAATTCGATCCGCAGTTCTTCGAAATATAAGTGCCGGAATCGCCGTATATAATTATCTTTTGACCAGAAGAGGCCGTACAATAAATACCTTTGATGCTTGATAATCCGGCTGCTTGCATCCAATTTCCGCCGTTATCCGGTGAGAAATAAACTCCGCTGTTTTGGCTGACTGCAAAAAGGATTGAATCGGCAAATGCTAAAAAATTTATTGTACCGCCGTACGGTCCGTTGGTCCGAATCCATTGCGGATACATAGAGGGAGGAATAAAGAAAAAAAATATTATTAAGCGACTTATTAATGTATTCACAATATACTCTCAATTATTAAAATTCAGAGATGTTAATTGCAAATGACCGTTTTAAAAGATTAACTGCGGATGATTATAATTTTAACTTAAGTAGAAAATCGACTAGACACAATAATATTAGTTAAAGATCAATTATGCTTAAATCAAAGTAGAATATTTCGGTTATTAATAAAAGACATCTCCATTTCCGGGAACGGCAGTGCTATTAAAGACAATAATTACCGGCGAGGAAGAATTTAGGCCCCGATGAATTGCCCGGTGTACTGCGGACTGAAAAATTATAAGCTGCCGCGAAACCGGCCTGACCTAGTTAAAATTCATAAATTAATTACTATCCCGAAATTAACATTCATCCCGTACCTGTATGCCTGAGCAGTTCGCCAAGCAGTTTCATTTATGGATTTAAAAAGCATTTCTTCTTTTAAATTTGTAATATTATTCAGACTAAGAATTGCCGAGATATTTCCAAATAATCTTTGTCTAGCGACAATATCCAGTCTCGATAATCTATTCTTCCTTGTTTGTATCCTATAGTAATTATCCAATAACGGATATCCGTCCTGGTAAAAATAAGATATTCTAAAAGAGAAACCCTTTATATCATAGCCGAGAATAATATTTGCTAAAAATTCAGGCATATCGCAAAATTTCTGTTTTTGAACCACTATTGAGAATCGTCCCGTAGTATCAGAAAGCCAGGTTGTGGCGTCCGCCCATGAATCCGAGCGAAGGAAAGTGAAATTGTAATTCAAAACAATATTTTTTAGAAGTCCGGGAAGATATCCGAAATTTGCCCGGTGTTCGATTTCAAAGCCCCAGACGCGGGCCGGTTTCGGTGAATTATAATAAGTATATAAATTAAAAGAATTGGTACTATATAAACTATTATCAACGGGAAAATAATTCAAATTTATTCCCAATGATTTAAAAGACTCTATCGCATTTACACCCGAAAGTATGAATCCGTAAGTGGGCAGCTGCAATCCTTTAATATCTTTAAAGAAAGCATTAATACTAAACATCCCGATAACATTTCCGTAGAACTGCGTCTGAAATTCATAATTCCAGACATCGGCATTTTTCAGGTCCGGGTTCCCCATTTCTAAATAATAATAATTTAGGCTTGAGGTTACGCGGAAATATTTAGGCACCCTGGCATTGTAATCCGGCCTGATTAATGTTTTATAAGCCGCCACCTTTATATTTAAGAAATCGGTCGGTTTTAAAATCATTTGAAAATTCGGAAGAGTTGTAATTTTATTGTAATGAAAGGTATTTGTTTTTTGAGGCGTCCCGTTGTATAAACCGGCCGGATCGGTTATAAGTTTAGGATAGCTGTATCCGCCGTAATCATTTTGCTCGCTTTCCATTCTCAGTCCGGTTATAAATTTTACCGACTCTCCGAAGTTCAATTGGTGCATTACATATCCTGCGAAAACATTTTCCGAAAAATTGTATGAATTTATATCCGGCCCGTAATTATAACTGCCGTAGTTAAGCCGGTGCCATAAACGCAAGGCATCCATATTTATCATGGGTATTTTATATTTATCAAACACGGTGCGTTCCCCGTGCGGATCGTCCTGAAAGTTTGAAAGAAGTATGTATCCTAAGGACTTGCCTAATAAACCGTCAAACCTTGTTCCCGAAAAATCTTTTTTTACTAAAGAACTATCGGGTAATATTATATATTGATTATTACCGTCAAGACCGCCGTTTTCCGCATGTAAATATTCATCATAATATCCTGTGGTTACCCTGTACTTCCCTCCGAATTTTAATTCGCCCGTAATCTCGTTAATAATATTATACTTTTTAGAAATGTCAATTGATGCGGTCTTTTCTTTGAAATAATTTTTTGCAGGACTATCAACGGTATTATCCAAATATCTCTCCGTTGACGTCCAGTTAAATATGAAGGGGATATCATAAAAATTTAGAGTAAAATAAAACGGATGATCATTTTCCGATTCGGAAAAAGCGGCATTCCAATCAATATCAAAACCGGATAAATGATTACTGCCTTCAATTGATGAAAGAAACAATCTTTGTCCGGTTTCCATATCGGAGAATTGATTCTTAAAATTACCGAAAAGAGTATCTACGCCGTATCCGGAACGACCGGAATTTGTTTTGTTGAAAAAATTATTAAACTTTATTGAACCGGCATCGGGAGTATTGAAATCCAATAAAATGTTCGCCTCTTTCCTTTCGCTTTCCGCATTGAAATACGAAACATCGGTTGTCCACCAGGCTCTGCTGTTGTTATTCTGGAACTCGCTGCTCATTATCTTTTTTTCTGCTTTTGCATAAACCTGTAACCCGAGCAAATTATCCAAAAATCTTTCACCGTAGCTCCCGGTAAAATTATATTGGTTGGCGGATTTATCCAGCTTGTTGTAATTACCCGATAAGCCGGCTTTTATCCTTCTTTTATAAGGAGCCGTACCGGTAAACATTTTTATAGCTCCCGCGGTAGCGTCTGCGTCTTCATCCGATGTTACGGTTTTATCCAACTCAATATTCCGGAAATCCGTCTCCGAAAATAAACTTAGATCCGTATTGTTGTCGTTAACAGAAGTCGCAGGAATTCTGATGCCGTTAATAGAAATATTCGAATATTTCGAATCTAATCCGCGGATTAAAACCTTTGATACGGGGTCGTCATTGATGTGAAAATCATCCAGGGGCGGGAACATATCACCCGAAATATTAGCATTATACGCGGCAGCTATATAAAGTATTTCGGGAAGAAAAGATGCGTTAATATATTTGATCGAAACACCGGGCAATCTGCTTAAAGCTACGGGAATATTTTCATCCGGCATATCCTGTAATTTATTGCCGGCGATTACATTTTTTATGTTATTTGAGCTGATCTGCATGTTAATGACTTCGGCCCGGCTATTTGCTTGGCTGCTTAATGCTGTTTCACCTCCGGTTAGATTATTAGGTAGTAGTTCAATATTTAGTATTTGCAGGCCTTTTGATTTGACGGAAACTAAGATTTTCTTTCCTTTATATTCAAGATAGGAAGTTTGCAAAATATACTCCCCGGACGGGATTCCCGATATATAAAATTCACCGTCAATATCGGAAACAGCGCTGAAATTAGTACCGGTAAGAATTATTTCAGCCCCCTTCAACGGGCCTGCCGTCAGCGAATCTCTTACCGTGCCTTTTATGATTCCTTGCCCGTAAGTATAAATAGAACTTAAGAGCAGTAACGGAATTATTTTCTTAATAAAGACAGATTTCATAAAATCCCCCGCAAAATTAGCACCTAATTGAATTCGTTCATTTTAAAAGCATAAGCTTCTTAGCGGAAACAAATTTACCTGCCCGAAGCCTATATATATATACTCCCGATGCAAGGTTAGAACCGTTAAATTTAACTTCATAATTACCCGGCGCCTGCTGTTCGTTTACAAGCGCTGCTACTTCCTTACCGAGAAGGTTGTAGATTTTGAGGGTTACGAACCTCACCCCCGGCCCCTCTCCTTGCAAAGGAGAGGGGAGAATGTATTTGATGGTTGTTGACGGGTTAAACGGGTTAGGATAATTCTGTTCAAGTGCAAAACCGGCAGGAACTTCATTGAATTTTTCTATATTTGTAGTTGTCCCGGAATACTGCCGGCGCCAAACTCCATTTCCCGTTCCGGCAAAAATATATGAGTTGTTTAATACAAGGGAATATATAGCTTGATTTTTTAACGGCGGAGGTAAGTTATTCCAAGCTGATCCGTTGCTATTGGATAAGGAAATATAGCCTTGTAAGTCACCGGCAAAAAGTTGTGCATAATACATAGCAAAACAGAGAATAGGCATATTTCCATTGGAGGTGCTGTGAGCAAAACTATCGGCAGCAAATGATGTATAATAAAAATATCCCGGCCCGGCGCCGGCTATAACATTAGTATCTATTGCGGCAAGCGAATAAACCGGTATAATCGCATCCGGCTCGCCAAACCCGCTTTTAACTTTTATACTAATATCTTTCCATCCGAATCCGTTGCTTTGTGAATAATAAACTCCGCCGGCTAATGTAGCCGCAAACATAAAATTGTCATGTGTAATAATAGAATTCACAGGCATTGTTGTAAATAAGCCGGTAGGTTCCCAATTTGTACCCTTGTCGGTAGAGCTATAAATTCCGTTCCACGTTCCGGCAAAGACGGTCGAATCCCCCATGAAATTACTTACCGCAAAAGACCATACGCCTAAACCGGACAAACCGGAATTAATTGCATCCCAGCTTATACCGTTATTTGTGGAAACATATGCCCCTGTTTCTGTACCGGCGTAAATTCTTGCCTGTCCGGCAGGCAGGGTTTTCCCGTCTATAAAAATAGTATGAATAACTTTGTCCTGCAG
>JBJKOY010000144.1:0-2102 GCA_046706945.1 Ignavibacteriaceae bacterium
TTCTCCATTTGCATCCCTGTCCGGAAATTAATTTTTCGGCTTCTTCCGGGCCCCATGTCCCTGCTTTGTAATTAGGAAATTTAAGCCAGGGATTATTCTGCCATTTATTTATTATAGGATCGATTAAAGACCACGCTTTGTAAATCCAGTCGGCTCTCGGGAACAACGTTTGATCCCCCTTCATGGCATCGAACAGAAGCCACTGGTACGCGCTGGGCGGTTCGGAAATATTGAAGGCCGAATCGTACTGGAAATTTAAATTTACGGGTTTAAGATGGAGATCCGCACCCGGCTGCTTTGCCATAAACGTATAAATGATGCCCTCGTTCGGCTGCAGGCGGAAAGTAAGTACGTTCTTGTGAAGTTCGTTCCTTTTGTAAGTGGGGAACATCAGGTGCGGGGTAGACTTAAATTGAATCGTCACTTCAGTAAGTTTTTTCTTGAGCCGTTTCCCCGTTCTCAGGAAGAAAGGCACACCGGCCCACCGCCAGTTATCTATTGTCAGGCGGAGCGCTGCAAAGGTGGGAGTAGAGGAATTTAACGAAACGTTTTTTTCTTCCCTGTATGCGGGTACCCTGGTGCCGTTGCTTTCGGCCGAATCGTACTGCCCCAGGACTACGTCTTTTTCAATATCCAGATCGCATATCGAATTCAATACCTTCACTGTTTCGGAGCGGAGAGATTCGGCATTGTAATAAACCGGAGGTTCGATGGCCGTCATACATAAAAGCTGAAGGAGATGATTCTGCACCATGTCCCTTACTACGCCGGTGGATTCGTAAAAATTCCCGCGCGTGCCTATGCCTAGTTCCTCCGAAACGGTGATCTGCACGTACTCGATATAATTCCTGTTCCATATCGGCTCAAATCCCGGATTCGCGAACCTGAAAACCAGCATGTTCTGCACCGTTTCCTTCCCCAGATAATGGTCCACGCGGAAAACCTGCTTTTCGTCGAATACTTTGTTTATATCGGCGTCGAGGTTCCTGGCGGAACTTTCGTCGCGCCCGAATGGTTTTTCTATAATTACCCGCCGCCAACCGTGCGTACTCTCCGACAAGGAAGCCGCACCGAGCCTTAATATTATTTCGCCGTAATTTTCGGGGGGAGTGGAAAGATGGAACAAAACATTGTCCGGGATCTTAAGCTCTTTTTGAATGCCTGCAATTTTTTCTTTTAAGTTTTTGTATGAAGTTGACGGGTCGTCGTTAAAATTGCCTCTTACATAATACATATTACGCGAGAAAAGTTTCCATTCTTCGTCGCCGCATTCGCTTACTTTTTTCATCGTATTTTTCATCTCGTCCCGGAAGAATTCATCCGTCCAGTCCCTTCTCGCAAACCCGATAATGGCAAACGGCTTCGGGAGCAGACCTTTGCAGTTCAATGCAAATAAAGAAGGGATAAGCTCGCGATGAGTTAAATCCCCGGTAACGCCGAAAATAACCACTATGCACGGTTCCGGGGGGACTGATTTCGGGACCTCGGTTTGTTCAACTTCGACAAATTCATGATCCATGTTGTCACCTTAGATTTACTTTTGGCTTTGACTTATTTTATTACCCGGGATCATTTAATCATTTCGGCAACCAGTTTTAAATTTTCTTCAACGGATTTTCCCAAATGAATTCTTATAACCCTGCGGTCTTTGTTCTGAAGCGATCTGAAATCTCCCAGCGCCTGGGAACGCTGCAGTGTCGCGAAGCCGTATTCGTCTCCGGGAATCGCGGTGTCTTCATCAGCGTCTGCGGTGAATATTATATACATCCCTTCGTTCGGGCCGCCTTTATGAAGCTGGCCTGTTGAATGAAGATAACGCGGACCGTAGCCGAGAGTAGTTGCGGTTTTTAATTTATCTCTTAGTTCCGTTCTTATCCCCTGCAGAAGTTTATGCCTCGAAGGTGTCTGGAGGAAATAAGCAAGAAGGGAAATATAATCGGATGAGCCCGCAAGTTTAATGAAAGATTTTAGGAATTCCTTTACGGATTTCCGGTGCCCCTCGAAAAGCCATGAAGCCGAAAGGCTGCAGTAAACGGCGATGTCTTTGCTTCCTGTTACCGGGGCTCCTTCATCGAATTTGCCGTTCGTTTTCCATTCCTCGA
>JBJKOY010000145.1:0-1453 GCA_046706945.1 Ignavibacteriaceae bacterium
AAACTTTCGTCGGTATGCGAGAACGCATCCTCTTTTGCGGTTAATATGAGTGGCTGCCACCCGAATTCCGGGAGGTGCTCGACAATGTGAAGCGGCCAGTGCACGGTAGCCTTCCCGGAAGGAGGCCAGAAATATGTTACGATTAAGACTTTTTTCATCCGATAATTTATTTTGTGCTTAAGGATTAAAATTTCTTGTGAAATATTTTTATAGTTATGGTCTCAATTTGCGTTTCCTTGCGAATTAACCGGAGATATTACACAGAGATCCGCAGAGAAGGCACGGAGTTCCACAGGATAATTATGTTTTGTTGAACAACAAATCTCGATCAGCATTCCCAGTTTTCCAAACCGGTGATGCGTTATACAAAATGTCTAGTAGTTAATAACTATCATTCCGCCAGCGGACTTTCTTATTAAATTCTACATTCATCTCACAAATTTAAATAGATTGCCCGGGAAATAGAAATAATAATTACCGTTAAAGAAATTAAAAAATATGAAAATATCATGTTATTAAACTTTATTTCGACCGCTGTTCCGCCCTACAAAATTTCCCAGGAAAAGGCCGGCGACGAATTGAAAAAGAGAATGGCTTTTAATCCCGCGGTTGCCAGAATTATCGATTCGGCGGTAAGATATTCAGGCATCGAAACGAGGCATATAGTTATTCCGGATGCGGAAGCGGGAACCGACGAGACTTTTTACTCAAAAAAAGGAGAGTATTACAGCCCGGGAACAAAGGAAAGAATGCTTCTCTTCGAAAAATGGTCAAAAATTTTGGCTGCCGACTGCGTTGAAAGATTATTTAAAGCTACCGACTTCAGGGCCGACAAGATTACACGGATAATTACGATTTCCTGCACCGGGTTTTTTGCGCCCGGACTGGATTATTATTTGATCGAACGGTTTAACCTGCGACGGGATATAAAGCGCACCAATATAGGCTTTATGGGATGTGCCGCCGCCATAATAGGACTTAACGCGGTCCTGGAATCCGGGGCACGTTCCGCGAACGGCGAAGGCGTTCTGCTCCTTTCTTCCGAACTATGCAGTATTCATCTTCAGACCAAACCTTCCAGGGACAACATCCTTGCGAACATAATTTTCGCCGACGGTACCGCGGCAGCTTTGTTTTCTAAGAACAGCATTACTTCCGAAAACACTTTAACACTTGTTTCGACCGACTCCGTATTATTTCCGGATTCGCAAAATTATATGGCCTGGAACATCGGGAACAACGGGTTCGAAATGACCTTGTCATCGGATATTCCTAAGATCATTCTCAGCGCCGCTGCGCCGGAGATCGGGAAAATATTGAATGCCAAAAGCCTGAAAGTTCAAGATATAAAATTCTGGGTGCTTCATCCCGGCGGTAGGGCGATACTTGACGCCCTGCAGGAAGGTCTTTCATTGCCCGACGAAAAAATGATCTTTTCAAGAAACGTTCTCCG
>JBJKOY010000146.1:0-24549 GCA_046706945.1 Ignavibacteriaceae bacterium
GTTGTCATGTGTTTGAAGTGATAATTATACTTTGCAGGTTCGTCGGGACCGACGCGTCTTAATGCACGTATGGCAGTAGGGGAGGTATGGAAAATATTCACATCCAATTCCTCTGCTACCCGCCACGGCCTCCCTGCATCGGGATGAGTAGGGACGCCTTCGTAAATGACCGAAGAAGTAGCCAGGGCAAGCGGACCGTAAACGATGTACGAATGGCCGGTGATCCAGCCTATATCCGCCATGCACCAGTAAACATCGGCGGGTTTAATATCCTGTATGTATCTGGAAGTACCTGTAACATATGCAAGAAAACCTCCGATCGAATGCTGGGCTCCCTTGGGTTTACCGGTGGTGCCGGAAGTATACATCAGGAACAATGTCCCTTCGGCGGGAAGCTGTTCGGGTTCAACCTTTGCATGCCTGTAATTTTTGATAACATCGTTTACGATAAAATCACGCCCTTCGACCAATGGTGTCTGCGCCGAATATTTACCCGGATAACGCTCCCAGATTAAAACTTTTTCAATCTTTTGTCCCTCTTTCAGCGCCTCATTATAAGCAATGTCTGCTTTTTCCTTATGATCGATAAGTTTCCCGCCGCGGTAATAGGAATCCGCGGTTATCAGAACTTTACTTTCGGCATCTACTATTCTGTCGGCGCACGCCTTTCCGGAAAATCCCGAGAAAACCTGCGAATGAATCACTCCCAGCCGCGCGCAGGCAAGCATTACTATCGGCAGTTCGGGTATCATGGGCATATGCAGAGTTACGGTATCGCCAGCTTTTAGTCCGCAAAAATCTTTTAATAATGCGGCGAATTCATTTATTTTAACGTACAATTCCTGATAAGTAATATGCTGAATAGGTTCGTCCTCCGGTTCTGGTACGAAATGCAGAGCGGTTTTGTTTTTATATTCTGGAAGATGGCGGTCGACGCAGTTATAGCTGGCGTTTAATTTACCGCCGACAAACCACTTGTAGAACGGGGGATTGCCCGAATCCAGGATTTTGTCGTATGGGTTGTACCAATCAAGCATATCCGCGTATTCCTTATAACAATCCGGAAAATTATTTATCCCGAATTTTTCAAAAATTTTTTCTTCTGTTACGTTTGCCTGGTTTTTAAATTTCTCCGAAGGTTTATAATAATCCTCTTCTTTCCAATGTACGGCTATTTGAGATTCGGATACTTCATCTTCGTTTTTAATTTTACTCATTAAAATAACTCCTGATTTCTTATATGAATTAATTTGAATCAACCGATTGGGAGCATGGTTTTCCCGTAAGTTTCGTTAAGAACCTGGGCCAGGCCTACGTAAATGGCGGACAAACCGCAAACAATACCTTCCCATCCCGCGATAGTTTTAATACTTGCGCTGCCGGTTCCTTCAGCAATAGCCAGAAGCCAGAATAAAATAAAAAGCGTGAAGAAAATTACCTGCAAACCTTTATTATGCTTAAATGTGGCAATCCACATAACAAAAGTAAACAGCCCCCAAAAGAACAAATAAGCGACCATTGCTCCGGCGCTTGCTCCCGTAAACCAACCTAACTTCGGCATTAATATTAAAAATACAAGTGATTCCCAAAACAAACCGTAGGATGTAAAAGCTGTCAATCCGAATGTGTTCCCCTTTTTCCATTCCATCCAGCCGGCAAAAATTTGCGCCATCCCGCCGTAAAATAAGCCCATGGCAAGAATCATGCTTCCCATGGCAAAGATACCTGCATTCTGCAGGTTAAGGAGAACAGTAGTCATACCGAAACCCAGCAGGCCGAGCGGAGCCGGATTGGCGGTGGTATCGGCAATTTGAGTACTTTCCGACATATTACCTCCGAACATATTTATTATTAGTTATATTTAATTAATTGCATGGAGGAACCATACAAAACTTTAATCCTTAAAAAAATTTATTCTTTTGCAGCCGGTATGCAAGGTTTATATCTTCGCATCTTCCAAATGAGCTTCCGACGATAAATAATTTTCCAGGCTTTGTACTCCGATTAAAGGGACATCGCTTTTGCGGAACAGCCGGATTGATTTATATTCAAAGTTCTTTTCTATGTGATCAAACAAAAACCCGGGGTAATATTTGTTCAACACTATATTGGTAATCCGAAGATTAAATTCGCTCAATCGGTCTTTAATAAGCAGCGATTCAGAAAACGACAGTTTATCGGGGTTCATTACCAGATTGATCATCGTCTTATTCCCGTTCTCAAATATCGCCTTTATTTCCCCGTACGACTGTGTCTGCTGATTAATCTTGTTGAGTATTTTATCTCTTTCAATCTCCGTTTTACCGAGCTTGATTTTCGTGATTATTTTTCTCTTTTCAATTATTTCTTCTCTTAGTGCGCTTAATTTTTCAAGCCACATCAGCGACAGTTTGGGCAAGCCGAAAAATTTTAAGGTAAGCGCAGTGGGAGGCATGTCGAATATAATGTAATCCTTGTCCTTATATTTATCTCTGGTCTCTTGGTAGGCAGTCAGAAGGGCATATTCTTCGATCCCCGGCGAATATTTTATTACGCCGAAATATTTCTCCAGGTTGAATGCGGTAAGGTAAGAGTATGTTTTTCGGATCTGATTTTCCACCCCGTTTAAATATTTTTTGATCCAATAATTTATGTCGATTTCTTTAGCGGAAAGATTCCGGGAGATCCGGGAAGGCTTTTCGGAAAATTTTTTCTCAAAGATATCGGATTGGTTATGCGCAGGGTCCAGAGATACTAAAAGGACCGTATACCCTTTATCAGCAAGCTGAATAGCCGTTAATGCCGAAGAGGTTGATTTGCCGACGCCCCCTTTTCCCAAGAAGAAAATATTAATTGCTTCGGCTTCTTTGTTCATATTACGTCAAAAGTTGATAAAAGATCGGATAACGGGCTTTCGGCCGTATCTACTTTATTCAGCATCAGTACGAAATGTTTCTCCATTTCGGGCAGCAGATCCAGTGTAATCTGCATCGGAGGAGACGGGAGTCCGATGAAAGAGCCGAGTACTAATAATCCGAAAACGTTCTCCATCTCTCCGGTTTCGTATTCCAATTTATCTACAAACGAATTTCTCGAAATGGAATCGTATGAGTTCCATAATCCCAGCAGACTTTTTTTTATTTTACCTTTTCCTTCGGCCATGTATAACCAAACCTTGCAGTATTAAGCGAAAAAAAATGATTAAGAGCGGAATTAAAAATAATATACTATTGTTTTTATCCCTTCTCCACAATTCATAATCCAAGGAGATTATTAAATCAAAATAATCAAGATTTACAAATCCGCAATTATATTAAATCACATTGAAGTAGAACGGAGTCCGCGCATACGTTATCATCGGCCGGTAAAAAAATACGCTATGCAGTTACCTAAAAATACTTTGTCCCTTATTACAATTAAATAATTTCAACCGTCAATTCCGGGAAGGCTTTTTCCAATTCAATGCGCAGTTCTTTAAAACTACTTCGGGCCTTGGGGTCGGTTATTATTTTGCCGCAGCCGGCGCCGGCAAGAAGCGGAGTCCTAATTACCAAAAGTTTTCCTTATGATTTTAAATATCTGATTTTAGCGATAATATTGCTTTGAGAAAGTTCAAGTCCCGATTCAGGTATTTTAACACGTTCGAAAATATTGTCAATAGTTTGTTACATGGTATCCATAGTTTAACGTTAAAAAATTCCTAACTGAAAATCAATTTAAATTTGTCAAAATATTCATAGGACTATAAGACTCTCCGCATGAATTTATGAAATATAAAAACATCAGATGAATTGAAGTAAGTTAAAAAATATCGGTGTTTGGATTTACTTTAGTCAAATACCCATTTTTTTTCTGATATCTTTGGGAACGGCATCTTTATTCAGCATAATGGCTATGGTTCTTAATTTTACGAACGGTTCCGACATATACCAGTAGCCGCCGTATTTTTTATCCTTTGTTCCCCAGGAATTTTTAGTATAATAAAAGACAGTACCTGCCTGATCTTTAGCCATCCCGGTAATCTGCATCAGGTGGTCGTCCGTTGTGGTATAATCGTCGTAAGCTTTTTGTCTCATAGCCTGTGTAACGTCTTTTTCCTTTTCAGGGCCGGTTTTACTTGTATCCCCGTCCAGTGGTACTACCGCATAATCTCTTTTCCTATAAAAATTATCTCTTCCCACATCGCCGTCCCATGCAACGGTATACCCTGTTTCGATTGCGTTGTCGATTATTTTAACCAGATCATCCAGCGGTACGTTGTAGTATTCGCCTTCTTCCCAGTTGTCCGGTACCTCCAGAACGAACTTCGAATAAAAAGGATGGTGCGTATATGAGGTAATTTCAACGTAATTTTTAGTGTTGATCCCCAGGCTTTCGCCGAATGTCTTGGGAGTATACTCTTTGCCGTCGTACTCGAATTTCTGCGGCACTTTGCCCAGATAGATATCGCAAATTGCATTAACCACGTCTTCATAATGAGCAGTTATTTTTTTCATCCCGACAATTGTATTTAAAACGGAAGAAAGCACCGCATCCAGCTCGGTATTGTCGTACAAAGAATCGCCGGGTTCCAGTCCGGGATAAACGGAATAAGGAACAGCGCCGAACTTATCAAGAACTGTTAAGACATCATGGGCCTGTCCGCCGGGACCGAACTGATATTTCCCGTGGCGTCTTACGAAATGTTCGGCCTTCAGCGGATAGGTGCATCTCACTACAAACATCTCGGAAAGATTGTAATTGCCCTTGCCCATTCTCATCAGTTCGCTCTCAAGAAAAGATTGAGTTGCAAAATCCCAGCAGGTACCGGTATTTGCCTGGTTCTTAACCGATGTAGCGCCTATCTGATACAGCATTGTAAATTCATGTCTTGGGGGTTTGTCGGTTTTCTTGTGCTCATTCTGCGGATAAAGGGAAACCGCAAAAAATATAGTCATAACTATGGTGAAAAAGGTAAATCTGATTTTCATTTTTTCTCCTGCGGTAAAAGATTAAATTAATAAACGAGCCAATTTATAAATATTTTAATTTAAATGAGAAGGATAATTTTTCTTAAATTAGGGATATTCTTACTGTAATTCCCAAACACCAGAAAGGGAAGAAAAATGTATTATATATTGTTCTATAAAACCGTCGACAATTACGTTGAAAAACGGGCGCCGTTCAGGGAAGCCCATCTTAAGCTGGCAAAAGAAGCATATGACCGCGGCGAATTGGTTATGGCCGGTGCGCTGGATAACCCGGCCGATGCGGCCGTCCTTGTCTTTAAAGGCGATTCGCCGAAAGCCGCAGAGGAATTTCCTTCAAAAGATCCGTACGTCTTAAACGGGTTGATAAAAGAATGGAATGTAAGGCCGTGGAAAGTAGTAGTGGGAAATGGATAGGAATTTAAATTCAAGTGGAGTTAATATCCGGAAGAATTATTCTGTTCAAGACAATCCATTGCATTTTAGAATGTTCAATTGTTCGGCATAGTATTACAGATCGGAACCGACGGTCTAAATATTTTATAGAGCGGAATTCTCATTAAAATATCATTTCAGCGCAAAGTATTTAAGCAGATATCTATATTGAATTCGACTTTATATCTTGCCGTACTTTATCGATAATCTTAACCTGAATTTTCTTTTGAAGATTTGCCGGGAGTAGGGCAATTACTGATTTGATATTTTTACACCTCGTAGTCATATAAGAGGCATTTTTGGCGTAAGGGCAGACGCACCCGGGATCGTCGACCATCTTTAATTTTCCCTTGGTCATCGTCATTATTGCATAAGGGCAGACCCCGGCGGAATTCGGTATTTTAACCAGGTAGGTATGCACCGCCCGGCTTCCGGATACGGTATTCCCCGGACTGCCGTTGAAGAATTCCAATCCCGTTACTAAGAGTATGATTATTAAAACCGCCGCGACAATTGCGCCCGGCATAAATCTTTTATTCATACCGATATCCTCGAATTGTATTTGTAATTGGTTATAATTTAGAAAGCTTCCGCAAGCTTTTAGCCATAAAACTAACTCCTTTTTATTCTACAGTCAATAATAAATTTAATCTTATATCCTGCAGCACCTGCCGAAAATAGATCCAATCGATAAAACTGCCGGATCACGATTGAACTTTTAATGTCCCGGATAAGCGCCGAATGATAAATTTTATTTCGGATCGGAACGGCAATTTTAAGAAAAGTTTAATATGAGAATTTTATGTGAGAAACCGCAAAAATAAATAGATGAATGAAAGATTCTGGAATTTGTTGAAAATTATTTGTTATTTTTGCTTTTAAGATATATAGTAATACGATATAAATATGTCCCTTCTTGAAATCGTCTTAAATTAAAGGGAGCCCCGGATGAAAAGAAAATATTTGATCATTGCTCTGCTAATTGCCGTCATATTAGCAATCGTATCGTATAATATGTTATTCGTAAAAATTAAAGTGGATGCCGTTAAATTGCAAAGAGGCAACCTTATTACCGTTGTATACGCTACCGGCAGTGTTACTGCGGATACTATGGCTACATTAAGAAGCGAAGCAGGAGGAATAGTAAAATATTTGAATGCTCTTGAAGGCAGTACGGTAAAAAAAGGACAACTGTTGCTGAAAACGGACCAGGCGGACAGAATACTGAACGTACGCCGGGCCGAAAGCGATCTTAAAACGGCTAATATTGAACTGGAAAACGAAAAAATAAACTTCGAAAGGAAGGAAAGCCTGAGACGCACAAAAACCATTTCTCAAAATGACTTTGACGAAGCGAAGAAAGATTATCAACTAGCCGAATTAAAACTTCAGCAGCAGCAAATTCAGCTCGACAAGGAAAAAGAGAATCTTTTAAAAACCGAAATTTATGCTCCTTTCTCAGGTATAATAATTTCTTCGGACGTTAATCTCGGCGATAATCTATCTCCGAACAGCGAATGCTTTGAGATCGTAGCTCCTTCCTCCATACTTGTTCAGGGAGATGTAGACGAGCAGGATTTATCTGGAATTTCGATCGGACAAATAGCGGTAGTTGCATTCGATGCTTTTCCTGGTGACAATTTTAAATCTTATGTGTACAGGATAGTACCGAAAACTAACGAAGAAACAAAGACATCCAAAGTATATCTCAAACTTGATAAAATACCGGCGAATCTGAATATCGGTATGACTGCGACAATAAATGTACAAACCGGTAAGAAGGAAGATGTTCTGTTGATACCTAGGTCGGCGATATTAAAGTATGCCGATAACAGTTACGTATTCCTGATAAAAAACGATCGTCTGGAGAAGGTTACGATTGAAACGGGTGAAAATAACGCCGGAAATTTTACCGACCTTATTCGCGGAAACCTGAAAAAGGGCGACCTCATCGCTGATAAGCCCTCGGAAAATTGGAAAAACGGATTAAAAGTCCGACCGGTATTGCAATGAAACAAAGACTTTATCTCATATTGGAAATTGTAAGAAAGCACCTTGCTTTTAAAAAGAAACAAACCGTACTTGTAATTGCAGGGGTAGCGGTAGGTTCGATGGTCATGATACTGACGTTTGCCATAACAAACGGAATTATATGGGATATAAAGAACAAGATAATTGAAGTTTCTCCTTTGATAACGGTGAAGGGCGAAAAAATCGAAGGTAAAAAACACCTGCTTTTCGACGGAAAGAAAAATTACGACAGTTATTATATTACTTCTAGAATTCCTCCCGACGAAAAGAATGAGATAAAACCGTATACCCGGATCGTGTCCTTACTTGACGGTATTAAAGGCATAGATGCGGTTTCTCCGTATGTCTTTTCAAGAGGCGTATTGAGGGAAAGGACCTTAACGCAGCAGTGTTTTATAAAAGGGATAATACCGGAACGGGAAAAAAATATAGCGAACCTTTCCCAAAAATTGGAAACGGGCAGTTTATCAGAACTCGGTTACACTCCGAACGGAGTTTTAATGGGCAGCGGGCTGGCTAAGAAATTAAAAGCAAAGTACCACGATTTAATACTGCTGACCGGGGAAAACGGCCATGTGTATAATTTGATTGTTGTAGGTACATTTTCAACCGGTTTCGGAGCGGTAGACGATAAGAATATTCTTATCAATCTGAGGTTTGCTCAAAATATAAAAGGCTATCCCGACGATATCGTATCGGCAATCGGTATTCATACAACTTCGCTGGCCGAAGTCGATCCGGTTGCAAAACTTGCCGGCAGAATTACAGGGTATAAAACGGAAACATGGGAAGAAGCTAATGCCAACCTTATAGATCTATTCGAAAGAAATAATAATATTACCTTATTTCTGGTTGTGTTTGTTTTTATAGTTGCCGGATTCGGAATCGCAAACGTATTAATAACTATTGTTCTTCAGAAACGCCAGGATATAGCTATAATGAAATCTTTCGGGATGTCAAAAACATCTGTTCAAATGATCTTTATTACCGAAGGTATTATTCTGGGGTTAAAAGGGACGGTAATAGGGGAAATTGCCGGGCATTTTCTGGCAAATTTTATATCCACACTGCCCGTAAGTTTCGGGAACAGTGCGGTGATAAGAAACGATCATCTTGTAACATACCAAACCGCGTTATCTTTTGTCATTACTGCTTGTTTTTCTGTTTTAATAAGCGCCGCTGCCGGATGGGGACCTGCCAGAAGGGCGGCAAAGGAGAATCCGGTGGAAATAATAAGGGCATAGCATGAAGAGTAAAAAACATCTTTTTATGATTGCCTACCGCCAGTTAACTCAGAGAAAAAGGCAGGCTTTTCTTTCCCTTGCAGGTATTTGCATCGGGGTTATGGTTTTAATAACCGCCATTTCTCTAATGAACGGGCTGGTGGAAAGTTTTATACAAAAGATAATAAATATCGCCCCGCATGTGCTGGTCAGCGGAGAAAATATAGTACAGCCGGTTCCGGATCAATTAATTTTACCTGAAAAAAATACAAAGGTTGATTTTATAAAGAATGTTTACCGGAACGATCCGGAAGTTATTAAAAATTATAAAAAGGTTCTGGGAATTATCGAACGGGATTCGCTTGTAGAAGTTGCCGCTCCGTTGGTCGGAGTTAACAGCCTCGGTAAATTCGGTACAACAACGCTGCCCGTTCAATTGTTCGGTATCGTTCCTTCGGCTCAGAACGAAATAGAAAAGTTCAGTTCAAGTATGTTAAGCGGCAGCTATACCGATCTGGAGAGGACGCCCGACGGCATATTGCTAGGCACGTCCGCCGCTCAAGATTTCAGCGCAAAAGTAGGCGACAGACTGCAAATTGTATCCGTAAAAGGAGATATTTTCAGCGTAAGAGTTGTCGGAATTTTTTCAACCGGCATAAACGATATCGACGGTAACGTTTATGTTAATCTGAAACTTGCGCAAAATATCGGCGGGTATTCATCCGACGAAGTAACCGACATTTATTTGCGTGTAAAGGATCTGAAGAAAGATTCTCTTGTAGCGAACCGAATCAAAGAGCTTACTAATTATAAAGCAATAACCTGGGAAGAAAAAGCTGCAAGCGTACTGGCGTTATTTAAGATGATATCTATGGTAGTGTATTTCCTGGTGTTTTTCGTGATCCTTGTGGCAGGTTTCGGAGTTGCCAACGTCCTAATAACCAACGTACTCGAAAAAGTAAGAGATATTGCCGTTTTAAAATCATTCGGCTTTAAAAAGTCAGAAATTACGGCTGTTTATATTTTCCAAGGATTAATAGTGGCAATAATCGGGGCAGCCGCAGGCTGTCTGCTGGGTTATTTTATGATTGAAATTTTGTCGTCAATTAAAGTAGCTTCTTCCAGCACGTCCGCAGTTAGAGCAGACAGACTCTTAATGGGAAAGGATATATGGTATTTTACTTTTTCCGGCGGGTTTGCGATTCTAGTAAGTTTAATTGCGTCGGTAATTCCCGCCAGGAATGCCGCTAAAGTAAATCCGGTTGAAATTTTACGCGGTGAGAAATAATGAGCGATACAATTATACGTTTGGAAAAAATCAACAAAACTCTAATTAGCAGGAACGGCGGCGAAACCGTTACGACTACAATTATCCCAGGCATCAGCCTTGAATTCAAAAAAGGTGAATTTAGTTCCATAACCGGACCCAGCGGTTCGGGTAAAACAACCCTGCTTTATTTAATCGGCGCATTGGATAAGCCCACGGAAGGACGGATTTATCTGCAAGACAAGGAAATATCCTCGATGAAGGAGGAAGAACTTGCCGAATTACGAAACGAAAAGCTCGGTTTTGTATTTCAATTTCATTTTCTTCTCCCGGAATTCTCGGCATTAGAAAACGTTATGATGCCGATGCTTGCAAGAGGCAAAAAAACTATTTCCGCGGCGCGGAGAAGAGCTGCCCATCTTTTATCGCAGGTAGGACTCGAAGATAAACTGCAAAATAAACCTAACCAACTCTCGGGCGGTCAGCAGCAAAGAGTTGCCGTAGCAAGAGCCTTGGCAAATGATCCGGTTGTTCTGCTTGCCGACGAACCGACCGGGAACCTTGATTCCAGAAATTCCGAGAATATTTATAATTTATTCGAAAAATTGAACAGGGAGAACAACCAAACAATTATAGTGGTAACACACGACGAACATTTCGCGGCGAAGACTCATAGGGAAATTCATATCATAGACGGCAAGATAGACAATGATGTTATGCTGACATGAAGACAGACGGGATAGTAATAGCCGGCATCCGTAATATTAGGGATCTTTAAAAAAGGTTGTATCCGCGTTTGCAGGACGTTTTGGTTATTATTTATATATTTGTCCAATAAAATTTTCGGAGATAATAAATTGAAACATAAAATTACGGTTATTCCCGGAGACGGGATTGGCCCGGAGATTACGAACGCAACCTTAAAAGTCCTTGAAAATACCGGTGTAGATTTCGATTGGGAGTTTACGGAAGCGGGCATGACGGCCCTCGATAAATATAAAGATCCGCTGCCCCAAGAAGTCGTAGATTCTATAGCGCGGAACAAAGTTGCGCTGAAAGGTCCCCTGACTACGCCCGTCGGAAAGGGGTTCAGGAGCGTTAACGTAGCTCTGAGAAAAGAGTTCGAATTATATGTTAACCAGAGGCCGGCAAAAACATATACCGGCATTAAGACTTTATACTTCGATCATATAGACCTTCTTATTTTCAGGGAGAATCTTGAAGAGTTTTATTCCGGGATCGAGCATTATATCGACAGCAGCCGCTCAGCAGCGGAAACCATAGGTATAATTACCAAGCGGGGCTCCGAAAGAATCATAAGGTATGCTTTTGAATACGCTAAAAAACACGGCCGAAAGAAATTGACTGTGGTTCATAAGGCCAATATTTTAAAATTTACCGGCGGATTATTCCTGGACGTTGCCCAGAAAATGGCGCCGGAATACCCGGAAATTAAGTTTGAAGATAAAATAGTCGACAATATGGCAATGCAGATGGTTATGAATCCGTATCAATTCGATTGCATTGTAACCACCAACCTGTTCGGAGATATTCTCTCAGACCTTGCTTCAGGACTGGTAGGAGGCTTGGGTATGGCGCCGGGCGCCAACATAGGAGACGGAATTGCGATGTTCGAAGCAGTGCACGGTTCGGCCCCGGATATCGCGGGACAGGATCTCGCAAATCCTTCCGCTCAAATTCTGGCGTCCGTTATGATGCTTGATTATATCGGCGAAAACGAAGCCGCAAGAAAAGTGGAAAAAGCGCTCGCTTCTGTAATCGCGGAAGGCAAGCATGTTACTAAGGACATAAAATCCGTAAATTATGTCGGCACCAAAAAATTTGCGGATGCCGTTGTAGAGAAAATGGCTCAGTAAATATTCGTGTACGGTTTTTGATTTAATTCCGAAACAAACTAGTCTTCGTGCGTTTAATTGTATTATTATTTTAATTTATAATTTATATTTTTGTTTATAATAAATTTCATTAATTATTTGAATGTTCGGCATAGGCAAAATAAATATTGAAAAAGCGGTACTCCTGGCACCTATGGAGGACGTAACGGACGTTTCGTTCAGGCTGATCTGCCGGGAGCTGGGTGCTGATGTAGTTTATACCGAGTTTGTGAATTCGGAAGGGCTCGTCAGGCTTTCGGATAAAACTCATAAAAAACTGGAAATAATCGATGACGAAAGACCGGTCGGTATTCAAATATACGGAGGTTCGATAGACTCGATGGCCGAGGCAGCCAGGATTGCGGAGGCGCAGGAGCCGGATATATTGGATATCAACGCCGGCTGCTGGGTAAAGAATGTTGCGGGCCGCGGCGCCGGGGCAGGTTTGTTAAAAGACCCGGTATATATGCAGCAGCTCGTCAAGAGCGTGGTCGATGCCGTATCCCTGCCGGTTACGGTAAAAACAAGACTGGGATGGGATAGCAGCAGCATTTTGATCCTTGAAGTTGCCAAAAGGATGGAAGATGTCGGCGTAAAAGCTTTGACCGTTCACTGCAGGACCAGGGTAATGGGACATAAGGGGGACGCGGATTGGGACTGGATACCCAGGATCAAAGAAGTAGTGGGGATCCCGGTTATTTTAAACGGAAACGTAATGAGCGCGGCAGACGTAAAGAGAGCATTCGATGAAACCGGCGCGGACGGGGTTATGATTGCGCGCGGAGCGATCGGGTATCCCTGGATTTTCAAGGAAGCAAAAGAACTCATAAATTCTGGTTATATCTCCGAGGTCATCGACGAAGAGCGCAGGATAAAAACCTGTTTAAAACACCTGTTGATTGCAGTAAAGGTAAAAGGGGAGAGGAGAGCGGTAATAGAACACAGGAAATTTTATTCAGGATATTTAAAAGGATTACGGAACGCATCCTCCGCCAGGAAAGCTTTAATGGAAGCATATGATTACGGATCCGTCGAAAATATTCTGCTGGGTTACCTGGATGCCTTGCTGACTTATAACTCTGCCTCACCGAGTACGTTTTAATATTTTCTACCCGATTGAAAAAAATATTGAAAAAATCCGTCTCTTATAAAATTGCCAGACTAATCTCAACTGTTTTTGTACCGCCGTCATTTACCATTCTTTTGTTTACATATTTCGCGTTAAAATACGAAGACGATCCAGGAAAAATACTGGCGACCATTCTCACAGCTTTTATCTTCGGCTTTACGCTTCAAATAATTTTATTCATTTCGTTAAGAAAGCGGGGGATTATAGCGGATTTGGACGTTTCCGACAAGGAAGAAAGAACAAAGCCGTTTTTGATCTCTATCGTTTTCTATTTGGCCGGGCTTTTGGTTCTTATATCGGCAGGAATAAATATTGTTTCAATAGGTTTCTGGTTTTGTTATATTTCCAATACGCTTATTGTAATACTAATTAATAAAGTGTGGAAAATAAGCGTTCATGCTACTGGTGCGGCAGGTCCGGCCGCCGCATTAACGTATGCCGCTGGGACCGGAGGGCTCTTGCTCGTACCGGTAATTATAGCCGTCGGCTGGTCTAGGGTTAAACTTAAATGCCATAACCCCGCCCAGGTTGCCGCGGGGGTAATATTCGGTTTCTGTTCAACTTACGCTCAGATATATTTTATTTATCGTTGGTTCGGTCATGGTTGAAAAGAAAGAAATAATCGGTCTTCTTGAAAAAATTGCGGACCTAATGGAATATAAAGGTGAAAACCCATTTAAAGTAAATGCCTACCGCAACGGCGCGAACGCGCTGCGACGATCGGAACTAAATTTGCGGCAAATGATATCGGATAATCAGCTTTCCAATATAAAAGGCATCGGGAAAGGTCTGCAGGCGGTCATATACGAATATTCCGAAACCGGCGTTTCCGGGATGCTTAACGATTTGATGAAAGGAGTGCCTGAAGGAATAGACGAACTTCTGAAAGTAAGGGGGCTGGGGCCGAAGAAAATTAAGACGCTGTACTCAGAACTCGGAATATCCAATCTGGGTGAACTTGAATATGCATGCAAAGAAAACCGGCTTGCCCTTCTGAAAGGATTCGGCGAATCAACTCAAAAGAAAATAACGTCCGAGATAGAAAAATTAAAAGTATACAGCAAATATACGCTGCTGAATATCGCGGAGGATTATTCCGATCAGATACTTAAAAGAATTTCAAGATTTAAATCCATTTCCAAAGTTGCGGTTACGGGGCAGTTAAGAAGAGGTATGGAAGTTATTTCCGAACTGCAGTTTATCGTGCTGACTTCCGATGCAGAACTGCTGTGTGAAGAAATAAACGAACATTTTACTTGCGAAAAAAAAGAAAAAGCAATACATATTAAAAACGGATTTTCGATACCGGTTGTCCTATATCCTGTAAGTACTGAAGAGGAATTTACCGGGAAATTGTTTGTAACAACCGGAAGCAAGGAATTCCTAAAATCCATAAATTATTCCGAATCGGAATTTAAATCATCATTGAATGAACATGATATTTTCCGGAGTATTAAGGTTCCGTATATAATCCCTGAAATGAGGGAAGAAGAGTATTTTAAGGTAAAAAATGAAAAACTGCTCCAGAACTCCGATTTAAGTATTAACCGTTTCAAAGGCTTGCTCCATTTTCATACAACATATTCCGACGGTAAAAATACTCTTGAAGAGATGCTCCGGGAGGCAAAAAAAGAAGGGTTCCTTTTTGCCTCGGTATGCGATCACAGCAGGTCCGCATTTTATGCAAACGGTTTAAGTGAAGATAGAGTTCTTCAGCAGAAACAAGAGGTTATGGAACTTGCTTCCCAAACCGGATTGAGAATTTTCCACGGTATTGAATCGGATATTCTGCAAGACGGCTCATTGGATTACAGCCAAGAAGTTCTTTCAAATTTTGATTTTATTGTAGCTTCTGTTCATTCCGGATTTCAAGCGGAGCAAAATGAAATGACGAAAAGGATAATAAAAGCTGTAGAGAATCCGAACACGGATCTATTGGGGCACCCGACCGGTAGGCTGCTTCTTTCGCGTGATCCCTATAAAGTAGATATGATAAAAATTATAGAAGCCTGCGCGGCAAATAAGGTGGCGCTGGAAATAAATGCAAATCCGCACAGGTTGGATCTTGATTGGAGAATGATCTATTATGCAAGGGAAAAGGGGTGTTTGTTCGCGATAAATCCGGATGCACACTCTGCCGGGGATATTTCTTACATAAAATACGGGGTAATAATCGGCAGGAAAGGCGGGTTGCAATGCAAAGAAGTAATAAATTATTTTGACGTTAATGAATTTGAAAATTTCCTTGTAAGAAAAATAAATAGAAGTTTAAACTGAAGTGAAATGATAAAATATTTCGAAGAAAAATCTTCCGCGGTTATTATGCTTGACAGGCCGGAAAAACGGAACGCTCTTCATCCGGAAATGGTTATGCAGCTGAAGGAACAATTAATAAAGGTAAGGAATAACGACAAAATCCGGAATTTGATCATTTCCGGCGAAGGAAAGAGCTTCTGCGCCGGAGCGGATTTGGAATATCTGAACGAATTAAAGAATTTCAGCGTTGTGAAGAACGAGCTGGATTCGGAAGAACTGGCTGACTTGTTTTTGTCGATTTACAAATTTCCTAAACCCACCATAGCGGCGGTTAACGGAGCCGCGATTGCCGGCGGTTGCGGGCTGGCATCGGTGTGCGATATTATCGTTGCCCACCCTGAGAATTCCAAGTTCGGATATTCTGAAGTTAAAATCGGATTTGTGCCCGCAATAGTATCAGTTTTTTTAATAAGAAGAATAGGTGAAGCCGCTTCGAAGCAGCTGCTGCTCACCGGGGATTTTATAAAAGGCAAAAGGGCTTATGAAATCGGACTAGTAAATTACCTGTCGGAAAACCCGCTTGAACATGCTTTAACTTTAGCAGAGAATTTGAGTAAAAATTCGGCTTTTAGTCTGGAAATTACGAAAAGAATTATCGAAACCGTTTCCGTTATGCCGGTTGAAGACGCCGTGGGATATTGCATTAAAATTAATACGATCAGCCGCGAATCTGATGATTTTACGCAGGGGCTAATAAATTTCTTAAATAAGGCTTAGGGGCATTTATGACAGATGAATTAAAAAAATATATCAGGGACATAGCGGATTTTCCGAAACCCGGAATTGTTTTCAGGGACATTACCACTTTGCTGAAGGAACCCGGCGCGGTAAAAATAACTTTGGGACAATTGTATGAATTGTCAAAAGATCTAAAAATTTCCAAAGTCGCGGGGATTGAAGCAAGAGGATTTTTTTTCGGCGCCATGCTTGCCGAAAAACTTAATGCGGGTTTTGTCCCTATCCGCAAACCCGGAAAATTGCCGTCAATAACCGAAAGCAAAACATATGATCTTGAGTACGGCAACGATACAATTGAAATCCACAAAGATGCCATTCAAAGAGGGGAGCGGGTTTTGATTCATGACGATCTTCTTGCCACCGGGGGAACTGCGCTCGCGGCAGCCGGTTTGGTTGAAAGGCTGGGCGGAGATGTTATTCAGTTATCTTTTATCATTGAACTGTCTTTCTTGAAAGGCAGAGAAAAGCTTAAAGGCTACGATGTAAAGTCGTTAATAGATTACGAAAGCGAAAGCTGATTCAATAAAGAAGACTGCGTGAGCATACCGGGGAATGCGCACGCAGTTTTGTAAAATCTGTAAAAATTAAAAGGATGTTTTCCACTTTTTCGGCGAAATTACCACAACAAATTCACCTTTGTTGATATTTTCACCGAAGCCCGAAAGCAATTCCGACGGGGTTCCTCTCCTTACTTCTTCGAACTTTTTAGTTAATTCGCGGCAAACCGACACCTGTCTTTCAGGCATGTATTCGTTTAACTCCGACAGAAGTTTTTCTATCCTGTAAGTGGATTCATAGATAATTATCGTTCTCTCTTCCTCAGATAAAATCTGCAGCTTTTTCTGCCGGCCTTTTTTCTGAGGGAGAAAACCCTCGAAAACAAACGAATCCGTCGGAGCACCGCTTACGGATAATGCAGCAATCAAAGCCGTCGGACCGGGTACGGGTATAACATTTATTCCTTTACTTATTGCCGCGGATATTAACCTAACGCCCGGATCGGATATACTGGGCGTCCCGGCATCGGATATAAGGGCGCACGAACTTCCGCCGGAAATTCTCTGCAGCAGAACTTCCGCCCGGAAGTTTTCGTTGACGGCGTTAAGCGAAATTAATTCTTTTTTAATGTCGTAATGGTTAAGCAATACCGAGGATGTCCGCGTATCCTCGCAAGCAATAAAGTCGACTTCTTTAAGGATCTCCAGTGCGCGAAGCGTTATGTCTTTCAGATTGCCTATAGGCGTGCTGACAATATACAGACTCCCTTCCAATCCCGCTCCTTAATTTAAAATGATAATCCCGCCGAAGGCGGGACATCATGCAAGTAGTTTAATAAAATTTGGTTTTGATTCAAAGCGAATTTAATACATTTTTTATTATTTTCAAACCCTCGTCAAGCTCTTTTTTTAAAATGTTCAAAGGCGGCCGGAACCTTATCGATTTTTCCCCGCATCCGAGGAGTAATAACCTGTTTTCATAGCAGCCGTTCTTAAACCGGTTTCTGATCTCCGGGGAAGGCATGTCGAATGAACACATCAACCCCAATCCGCGCGAGTTGCCGACCAGTCCCGGGAATTCTTCCTGCAATTGGTGAAGCCTTTCGAGGAGATAACTGCCCTGTATTTCGGCATTGCGTACAAGGTTCTCGTTTTCCATAATTCTCATAATATGTTTTGAACGGACCATATCGGTAAGGTTTGCTCCCCAGGTTGAATTAATCCTGCTCGATTTGTGAAAACAATTTTCCGGTACTTCGTCTATTCTTCCGGAGACCATAATTCCGCAGACCTGCGCCTTCTTTCCGAAAGAAATTATATCGGGTTTTACGAAATGTTCGGAAGCCCAGAACCTGCCGGTGAGTCCGAAACCGGTCTGCACTTCGTCGAACATTAAAAGGATATCGTTTTCGTCCGCTATCTCTCTAAGTTTTTCGAAGAACTCTTTTCTGAAAAAATTATCCCCGCCTTCGCCCTGGACAGGCTCTATAATTATTGCTGCAATATCGTCCGGATTATTCCTAATTGCACTGCGGATCTCGTTAACAGCTTCGGATTCGGAACTGAGTATATCTTCAAGATTTTCTTCAACCGGAAATTTAATTTTGGGATTAATGATTCTCGGCCAATTGAATTTCGGGAAATACATTATCTTATTGGGTTCGGTATTTGTCAAAGAAAGGGTGTACCCGCTTCTCCCGTGAAAGGCCTGCTTGAAATGAATTACCTGCCTGCCTTTTTCTTCTTTATACCCTTTCATAAAATTCTTCCTGACTTTCCAGTCAAAGGCCACCTTTAATCCGTTCTCGACGGCTAAAGTTCCGCCCGACACATAAAACAGGTACTTCATGTAATCCGGTTTGGCAATTGATGCAAATGCTTCGACGAATTCCGCCATAAGCACAGTATAAATATCCGAATTCGAAGGTTTATTTATTGCAGACAGAGTCAGTTCGTTCTTTACTTCTTCGGTCAACAATCCGGGGTGGTTCATACCAAGTGCCGAGGAGGCAAAGAAAGTAAAGAAGTCCAGGAAATAATCTCCGGTTTTCTGATCGAAGATTCTCGTGCCGGCGCTTTTTTCAAGATCCAAGACAAGATCAAATCCGTCGGCGAGCATATATTTGGCTAAAGTTTGATGAACATTATCGGGACTTACTTTAAAAATTTGTTCACTCAAATCATCTACCGTATTTGAAAGGATGCTATTCATTTTAACCTCCTAAACATTCAGCAGCGTGAATATTTGCAGTTTATGATTTTTAATTTTTTAAAAGATAATCGACTTGAAAAAAGGAGGTAAAAATTAGAAGACGTTTTCAAAACGCGAAACAAAGTAGCTTCTTAAGCACTTAAATCCGGCTTTTTCGATATGTTTGGCAAAACCATACATGATACTTTATTAGAAAATTAACTGTATAAATTTACAAATTATTCCATCAATTTTCAATCCCAATTATTTTTAACAGTCATATTGTATTAAAATTAGCCGCGGCAATCGCCGGAATTTATATCGCATTGCGCAAAACGTTAAAATACCGCAATTGCTTTTGGGTTTATATTTACTTACAATTATCGTCAAAAAACTAAATAAAAAGACACGAAACCGGGCGACAAAAATTGTTCCGGCTGTCAATAATTCCGGTCTTTTGATTTTATCAAAACTTATCAAAAATAAAGGAAGATAAAATGGATTTCCTCGAAAAATTAGGTATAAAAGAGAAGAATTCCGGTGCATGCACCGGTATAAAATGGACCGAAACCAAAAGCGAAGGCGAAATAAAAATAGTCTCCCCGGCGGACGGCAAATATATAGCTTCGGTATTTCAGGCATCGGAAGAAGATTATGAAAACACGGTTAAAACCTCACTCGCGGCATTCTCCGAATGGAAAAAAATACCTGCGCCGCGGAGAGGGGAAATTGTCAGGCAAATAGGCTTAAAATTAAGGGAATTCAAGCCTTTTCTCGGGAGGCTTGTTTCTTATGAAATGGGCAAATCGCTTCAGGAAGGTTTCGGCGAAGTACAGGAGATGATTGATATTTGCGATTTTTCTGTAGGGCAATCAAGGCAGCTCTACGGTTTTACAATGGCATCCGAGAGACCTTACCACCGTATGTTCGATCAATACCATCCGCTGGGCCCGGTAGGAATTATAACCGCATTCAACTTCCCGGTCGCTGTCTTTGCTTGGAATGCCATGCTTGCGGCTGTATGCGGCGACGTAAATATCTGGAAACCTTCTTCCAAAGTACCTTTATCCGCAATCGCCGTACAAAATATTATAGCTATGGTTATTAAGGAAAATAATCTCCCTGAAGGTATATTCAACCTTGTAATCGGGAAAGGTTCAACCATTGGCGAAAGACTTCTGAACGATAAAAGGATACCTCTGATATCATTAACCGGATCGATTCCGGTAGGAAGGCATACCGGTGAAGTAGTCGCTAAACGTTTCGGAAGAACTATACTGGAACTGGGCGGAAATAACGCGATCATCATTACGCCAGATGCGGAGTTAAAAACGGCCGTCCCTGCGGTGGTGTTCGGTGCGGTCGGGACAGCCGGACAAAGATGCACATCCACCCGCAGGCTGATCATCCACGAATCCGTTTATGAAAAGGTAAAAGAATCTCTAATAAAAGCTTATAAAAGTTTAAAAATCGGCGATCCTTTGATTGAAAAAAATCACGTAGGCCCGCTGATAGACAAACAGGCCGTCAAGCTTTTTACAAATGCTTTAAAACAGGTTATCGAAGAGGGAGGCAATATAATTTTCGGAGGAACGGTTTTAACCGGAAACGGTTACGAATCCGAATGCTATGTTGTACCCGCCCTTGTTGAAGCCGATAACAGCTTCAAAATTGTCCAGGAAGAAACCTTTGCACCCATTCTTTATTTAATTAAGTATAAAGGCGATGTGACCGAAGCAATAAAAATGCAGAACGGCGTTGTTCAAGGCCTATCGTCTTCCATTTTTACTAACAACTTTAGAGAAGTTGAACAATTTCTTTCGGCCGAAGGATCCGATTGCGGGATAGCAAACGTAAATATAGGAACTTCAGGAGCCGAAATCGGGGGAGCTTTCGGAGGCGAAAAGGAAACCGGCGGCGGAAGGGAGTCCGGATCGGATGCATGGAAGGCTTATATGAGAAGACAGACAAATACCTTGAATTTCGGCACGACGTTGCCTCTGGCACAAGGGATTAAATTTGATATTTAATTATTTTTTTTACTGGATTAATTGACTGCTTTATTATAAATTTAATGCAAAAGTAACGTATTTTCTATTTTCTTGAACACTTTCTGTCGTCTGAAATGATAAAGAAATACGGTTTCGTTAAAATTAAAAATCATTAATCGTTACTTTTTGAAGTAATAGCAAGGGTGTTTCATAATTTTTCTGTTTTCCCATTTTGATATTCTTAATTGAAGATTAATATATAAAAAGACTATATTATCGATCGATTTACGATTTTCCGAGTGGTATAGTATTTGAATTTCACTCATTAAACACACGGTGACATTGTGAAACAATTGCAACTAGATTCTTTTATCTCGTCGAATACGGATATTGAATTCAACCAGTATAAAATATTGTCCGGCTTAAAAGAATTCAGACGCGAATTTAATAAGAATAAAATTTATCCTTCGCTTGCGGAGCTGGTATATTTATCATCCCAGCTTGAAGAAATAATCCACAAAAAAAATAATAACTTAAGCATACCTTTGCCCAAAGGATTAAAAGGAACAAAACAAAACGATAAGAATATTATTATCGAAATTGTCGAAAATCATGGAGAAAAAGGAGAATATTTTTACGAACTGATAGAATGGTCGCTGCCTCAAATTAAAAACTTGATTGATGAGGCTTATATCCTTTACGATTTCGTTGAAAAAAATATTGTGATAGAGGAAGTCGGGATAGTTCCTTTCAAAAAGGACGAAGGATATTTTATGATCCCCGATAATTCCGTGGATATGATTCAAATTTATAAATACGAATGTTCCGTTTATTCGCCCGGCAACAAACCTTTCAGGTCTTTGAAAACAAACTTTTTAACCGCTACAAAAAATATCGAATATTACGGATCGGCCGAGTTCATCAAGCTAGAATTGATCAGGAAATATAAGGAAAGACCCAACATAGCCGCTTATTTATGTAATTTAAATATCGATTTCCCATTTAACGAAACCATTTTCCCGATAGCCAAAAGAAAATTGCTTTCGCATATCTCCGATTTTTAATACGCCGTTAAATCTCAAATGCCTGATGCGTGGTATGCTGTAATGTGCCTTGACATCATGATTGAGACATCTGTTAGATCCCCCAAAAAAAGCTGCTGATTAAATCTAGATTATGATTTTATAATCATCAGGTATTGCAATATAATTAACACTCGGGAGGAAAAAATAATTATTTAGAAGGAACGGAATATTTGACAATAAGTAGCCGTCAACGTGAGGGCAACTAAGTCCGAGCAAGTATCCGGAAATCTAAAAGGGAGGTAATAGATGAATTGCCGCCTGCACTTTTAGCAATTATAAAATAGAATAATTCCGAAGAGAGGGCGGCAAGTATTTCCAATCTTACTTGCCGCGCGGAATATCATGGATCAAAAATCATAAACCCGGAAAAAATCGCAGCCTTCAAAAAATAACTTTAATTTCCGGCTAACCTTTGCCGTTCTTCCGAAAGATCCCAGCAGAATTAATTTTAAAGAGTTAAAACTGCATATCCGCTAGCTTAACGCCCGGCTTTACAAATATTATTTTCGGCCTGGCGGCATAAATGAATATTTATTTCTATCCGACAAGGCTGATATAATTAGCCAGGATATGACCCGTCTCGTCCAGCAGCGGATCCATTTTATCCTCCGTGGTGTCGGTTTGGGTTTCACCTTCTTTAAGCAGTTTTAATCCCAGTTTTTTCCTGACGGCATTTTCTCTTTCGAATTTCTGTTTATCCATCTCATCCTGCTCTTTTTTCCTGACGCTCTCGTTCAAAGAGACAAATTTCTTGTCGTGAGCTTCTTTATACTCGTCGACCTCGTCCAGATATTTTGCCCATTCGGCATCGTCGTCGTTTATCCTTTTCAAATGTTCTTTTTCCAGTTCGGGTACATATTTTTTTACGTTCCCGAATACCGTATAACTTGTCGGCGAGATAGTATCCCAAGGAAGCGAACTCGGTTCCGAACTCTCACCGAACTCTTTCGGGTCGATTGCCGATGGAAAGGTAATATCCGGTATAACGCCGAGATGCTGCGTACTTTCGCCGTTTACCCTGTAAAATTTGGCGATGGTCAGCTTTATCTGGCCGAGTTTATGAGAGGCATTCGGGATCAGACGATTTAGATCAATTAAATTCTGAACCGTCCCTTTCCCGTAAGTTTGTTCGCCTACTATCAGTCCTCTGCCGTAATCCTGGATGGCGGCCGAAAAAATTTCAGACGCGGATGCGCTGAACCTGTTGACTAGGACTATCAGGGGGCCGCGATAAAATATCGTCGTATCCGTATCGTCTTCTTCCCTTATCCTGCCGTCCGAACTTTTTATTTGCACTACCGGTCCGTCTTTAATGAACAGACCCGTGAGTTTTACGGCTTCTTCGAGAGAACCGCCGCCGTTATTTCGGAGGTCTATTATCACCCCGTCAACTTTTTCCTCTTTTAAGCCGACGAGAAGTTCCTTAACGTCTCTCGTAGTACTTTTATAATTTTTATCACCGCGCTGTTCAGCTTCGAAATCGCTGTAAAATGCGGGGATTGTTATAACTCCCAATTTATAATCTTTCTGGTTGCTCTTTATATCTATAATTTTATCTTTTGCCGATTGTTCTTCCAGTTTGATCTTATCTCTGACAAGAGTAATAACCTTAGGCTTTGCGTTGATTCCTTCCGCGGAAGGTAAGATCTGAAGTCTTACTATACTGCCTTTCGGGCCCCGGATTAATTGGACCACATCGGTGATTCTCCACCCTATAACATCCACCATATCGCCGTCTTTACCCTGAGCTACCGCAATAATCCTGTCCCCCGGGTGCAGCATTTTGCTTTTAAATGCGGGACCGCCGGGTATCACCTCCACTATTTTCGTATATTCGTCCTCGGTCTGAAGCTGGGCGCCGATACCTTCCAGGGACCGGCTCATATCGATCTTAAAATTATCCGAAGTACTCGGCGACATGTAATTTGTATGGGGATCGAGAGCCTCGGTATATGAATTTTCAAATAGTTGAAACACGTCTTCGTCGCTGTATTGATCCAGATTCCTGTTCAACATATCGTACCTTTTTATCAGATCGGTCTTAACTGTATCCCACTTTTTCCCCGACAAAAGAGAATTCAACGCATCGTTTTTTACTCTTTTTCTCCAAAGATCGTTATACTCGGCCGTATCTTTGGGCCACGGCGCATTTTCCCTGTCAAGCATAAAATCTTCATTTTTTGTAAAGTCAAACCCTTTTTCCAGCAGTTTTTTCGCGTATTCGATTCGTTCGTTCATTCTTTTCCTGAAGACGTTAAAAATTACATAAGCCGGGTTCAGGTTTCCGTCTTTAATATCGTCGTCAAGCTGGTACCTGTATTTCTGAAAACTATCGATATCGGATTGCAGGAAATACATTCTATTATAGTCAAGGGATTTCAAATAACGGTCGAAAATTACATTTGAAAGCGAATCGTTAAGCTGATATTTTCTGTAATGATATCTGGATAATATGGTGTTGATTAGTTCGTCTTCGGTCGACATATATTTTTCAGGGCTTGCGGCTTTTACGGTATCCGGTGCCGAATTCCAAAAATTGAAATTATAATCGGAAGAACGTGCCAGGAAGATATTAGCTGTTACAAGTATAAAAGCTAATACAAAGAATTTTTTCATAATATTACTCGTTGATTTCTTCATTTATTTAAAAAATTAAAAATAATTTTAATTTAATAACAAGATGGGAGTATAAAAATGTTTTTATTTCCCGCTACCGAAATTTAGCACCAAACATTATATAATTTAACTTTAGCCGCAATATCCGAATAAATTTCATGTAATAAAAATATATTCGGATAAGCGGCA
>JBJKOY010000147.1:0-10078 GCA_046706945.1 Ignavibacteriaceae bacterium
TTGTTCCCGGGAGGCATGTCAATATTATAATTCAAATTTATCGAGACAAGCTTCCCGATCATCTGGCTTTCTATAATTTCTTTGGCTTTCAATATCAGCGGATGAAAACGGAGCGTATAATTTACCGCGAGGCGCACGTTGTTTTGTTCGCAGGCCCTAACCATTTCACCTGCCTGTTCAGAGTTGATTGATAGTGGTTTTTCGCACAATATATGCTTGCCGGCCTCAGCCGCTTTAATAACCTCTTCGTAATGATCGGAGTTGGCGCTGCCGACATAAACCGCATCAATATCGGATTTCAAGAATTCACCGTAATCGGAGAACCTGTTGGGAATCCCGTATTTATCGGCTACCGTTTTTACCCTTGCGGCCGTATGACTGTATGCCGAGATCAATTCGCTCTTCCTTAATAAATGTAAATTCGGGATTAAAGAAATCTCCGAAAAGCGCCCGCACCCGGCAACTCCCCATTTTAATTTCCTGCGGGTTGTTTTATTTTTCTGCTTCATTATAGTTGTTAAAATTTATGCTGCAATTCCCTGCTATTCGATAATTTTTTTCTCTTTCAATAAACTCATCAGCTTAACTACGGGAGCGGCGTTCTGCATTATATAAAAATGAACGCTCGGCACATTCTTACCGAAAAGTTCTTCCACTTGTTTCGCGGCCCATTCTACCCCTACGTCCATTATATGCTCGGGTTTGGCGGAATAAACCTCATCGACAAATTCTTCCGGCATGTTTATATAAAAATTTTTCGGAATGTTGACCAAGTGAGCTTTATTGGTTAAAATTTTCAAGCCGGGGATCAGGGGAACGTTAATTCCTTCGCACCGGCACTGATCGACAAAATCGAAGTAGGCTTTATTGTTGAAAAACATCTGGGTAACGACGTATTCGGCGCCTGCGTCTACTTTGTCTTTTACATACCTGATATCGGTTTTTAAGTTAGGAGCTTCGAAATGTTTTTCCGGGTATCCGCTGACGCCGATGCAGAAATCAGTGGGTTTGGGATCCAGAAGACTTTCTTCAAGATATTTTCCGTTGTTCATATCCATAATTTGTCTTACCAGGTCGACCGCATGCAGGTTAATGCTTTTGCCTTCGGGAACCGGTTTTTTATATCCGCTGTCGTCCCCCCTAATAGCCAGCACGTTTTCTATGCCCAAATAATTCAGCTCTATTAGAAAATCTTCGGTTTCCTCGCGCGTAAATCCCTTCGTTAAAATATGAGGGACCGCATCAATGTTGTACTTGTGCTGTATTAAAGCGCAAATTCCGAGAGTGCCCGGCCTTTTCCTTTTTACCCTTTTCTGGATGCCCTTGGAAGTCTCTTCGTACACTACTTCTGCTGAATGACTGGTAATATCTATGAACGGCGGTTTATATTTTATTATTTCCTCAATTACGGCGAGCAGACTTTTTATATCCCCGCCTCTTTTGGGAGGTATTAGTTCAAAGCTGATTAGAGGACGATCCGCCTTGTTTATATGCTCAATTACTTTCATTATAATTTCAATATTTTTTTAATCGTTAAATTTAATATATAAAAAACAAAACTACACGAACTTTGTGGCATAGAGATAGAAATATTAAAGTTTTTTCCTCAAAAATTTACAGATTATAAAATTTTGGTAGCGTCCTAATTTGCTCGAATCTTGGAAATTATTTACCACGAAGACACCAAGACACAAAGCAACACTGAGAAAAATTAATTTTGGGGCAGCTCCAATAAACGGGACTGAGTTTAAGTAATAATCAAATATTAATTTACAATCCATTTATATAATTATTTAACAAATCGGTTATATTCTACATACAAGACTATTGTCCTTCATCTATTTATAATGAGCAATTTGTTTTTAGGATTTTCAATCGACTGCAAATCCGTTTTGATCTTTAAATATTTTCCCGACAGCCACATCTGTGTCATATCTTTATAATGTTTACTGATAACGTTTCCAGATTCCCCGGTAGTAAGTATAAGATAAAATTGATCGGGTTTGGAAAAATCATAAATATACCTCATTACTGGACCCAAATTATTCTCGTATCCTCCGTGTTTTAATCCGGGTATACCGTTAACATCTGTTGTAAAAGGATATTCCGTATTGAAGATCGTAGTACCGTCTCCTCCGATCGGAAAAGGTCCTATATCTATCATTTTATCCAGTACGGATGAATATCCGCTGAAGAAATGTTTGAATATTACATGATGCATTCTGCCCCACTGCCAATTGGTTAAATCTTTTCCGTAATTATTCTCCAGATCGGTTAACGCGTCGTCCAGGCTCTTTCTTATCAAATCATCCCTGTTTTCAACGGCGGGTGTGGACGGATCTTCGAACCAGCTGCTGTTCGGATTATGCATTAATTGCATCAACCTCCTGAAGGGTATATTTTGAACGAATACAAATTCGTTGAATAGATCCTGTCCCATTTTGTTAAGGAATATGTTTCTTAACAGATGCTTAAAAAATACTTCGTAAATTGCGGATATCTGTTCGTCACGGCTGATATTGTAGCGCCAGTTTTTAAATAGCTCGATAGCTGTTTTCAAATTAGGGTCGTTTATTTTCACATTCTTAAAAGCGTTCAGGATATAATAAGTCATCGAATCGGCGTAGGGTGAGACAAAGTCGTTCTGATATTTCATAAAATCTTCGACCGACTGCTTTTTTTTAGAAGTCAGCAAAGCCGTTATTCTCTCGATTCTCGAAGGCGGTTCCCAGAGATTTGTTATATAATATTTGAAGTTGATCGCCGTCTTGTTATTGGCCGAAGCGATAAAATTATCGGAAGGGTTAAACAAAGTCGGAAGCTTGTCTTCGGGTACAAAACCTTTCCAATCTCCCTCGTTCGTTGTCCCGTCGTATATCAAAGCAGGATTATCCGTTACCCTTATAGGCAACTTAGCACCGAAGAAATATCCGATATTTCCTTTTTTGTCGCCGTAGACAAAATTTTGACCCGGTAAACCGTAAGTTGTAAATGCTTCCTTGAATTCATCCCAGTTGCTTGCTTTATTAATTTTATAGAAGGTTAACAACTCGTCGCTGGCATAGCTGCCCAGCCATTGCATGCTTATGCAAGAGTTTAAGATATTCTTGTCCTTGAAATATATCCCGTATGGATGGACATCCGAAATTATAGGGCCGTGATTCGTCGATTTTATTTTTATGACGACATCGGAAGTATCTTTTACTTTAATTGTATCTTTTATAACGTTTAACGGGTACCACTTGCCTTCGTAAAAATAATTATTGCCTGCGGAATCCAGTTTTTCGCTGTAAAAATCGGCGTCATCCTCCATAATATTCGTAACTGCCCACGCAATATTTTTATTTTTCCCGATTACGACTACAGGCGCTCCGGGCAGAGTTACGCCGCCCGCATCCCATCCTTTGCTCTTTATAACCGCCGCATACCATTTACAAGGAGCGCTGAAAGCAAGGTGAGTATCGTTGGCAATAACAGGGCTGCCGCTTGCCGACAGTTTTCCGTTTACTATCCAGTTATTGGACCCTATATGCGTGCCCGTCCAGCCGATAAATTTCCTGAAGTCAATGTCCGTTTTCAGGAAGCCTTCCGCTAATTCTCCGTAACTTTTTATGCCCGGCGGTATTACATAAGGAGCGTTTTCCGGGTAACTGGGCAGGATTTCCTTTACTTTTTCGTAACCGAGTTTGTTTATAAGATCGGAAAGGGCAATATCCGACCACCAGCCTATATTCAGTTCCCATCCCATCATGCGGATTACGACTAAACTGCTGACAGGGGTCCAATCACGCGGCGTATATCCGAGGACGTCGAATTCGACGGGCAGTTTATCTTTATTATTATTTATATAATAGTTAACGCCCTCCGAGTAGGATTCGAGCAGCGATTTCGATTCTGGGCTCAGCTGTTTATAAATATTTTTCGCTATTCTTTCTATACCGACGGTTCTGAACATCTCGTCGAACGGAAGGGCTTTTGATCCAAGAATCTCGCTCAGCCTCCCTTCCCCCGCTCTTCGAACGATATCCATTGTGAACAACCTATCCTGGGCATGCACATAACCGAGAGCAAAAGCAACATCTTTGTCGTCTTGCGCGACGATATAGGGTACGGCCGTACTGTCTCTGTATATCTTAATTTGATGTTCGACTTCCGGACAATTTATTTTCCCGGAATAGTCCGGAAGCGTTGCCGTTAATATTCTATAAAATATAAAGCCGGCTACAGTCAGAATGATAATTAAGGATACCGAGATCCCGATGGTGATTTTAAGCCATCTTCGCATTGCAACAACTTCCGATCTTAATATTCAAACATTTCCTAGAACTATTGCTGTGATTTAAATTAAACAGGATTCAAAAATAATTTAAAGTCGTTAACCGGAGTAAACTAAAATATTTCTCAGAATAACAACAATTATAATATTATTAATTCTCAATTTCACATCTGCATAACGGTATTAACCTAATTAGTTTGTATTATACCCGAAGTTAATTATTTTTAGCCTTTTGAAACCAAAACGGAAAATCGGTTGTCTAATTTCCGTAAAAGTTTTTTCTTAATATCAGAGCGGCGAAAATGAAAAAAGTCATCATTATGTTTTCGGTATTTGTTATCTTTTTACTAAGCGGGTGCAAGGGGGATAAAATTAACAGCAGCTGGGCATCGAATCAGATTAAGATTGACGGAAATGAATCCGATTGGGGAAATACGTTAATTTATAACAAAGACAATAAATTCTTATTCGGCGTTAAAAACGACAATAAAGATTTATATTTATGTCTTGTTACAAACGACCCGGATCTTGAAAGGAAGATCCTTCACTTGGGCTTAACCGTTTGGTTGGACAGAGAGGGGGACGACAGGCAGGTATTCGGAATAAGGTACCCGCTGAATTTTCAGGAGATGGATAGGTCTTCGTTCCAAAGACCGGAAGAAGGCGCATTCCAGCAGGAAATGAATCAAGCGCAAAGGGACGAAAGATTCTTAGAACGTCAGACCGATATCGAAATCGTAGGCAAAAACAAAGACGATGTATCGAGAATTCCGATTTCTTCGCTCAAAGGGCTTCAGTTAAAAATGGGTCTAAAAGATTATAGAATGGTATATGAAATGAAAATACCGCTTCATACTTCCGCCGATGCTCCGTATACGATTAATGCGGATACCGGAAGCACCGTAAGCGTCGGCTTTACAACCGGGACAATCGACAGATCGCAGTTTCAAAACAGAAGACCGCAGGATAACGGCGGTGAAGGTGGATACACTGAAGGAAGAGGCGGTGGTGAATACCCGGGCGGCGGCGAATATCCCGGCGGAGATGAAGGCGAAGGCGGAATGAGAGGAGGCCGCGGAGGCTACAGAATGCGCGGCGGCGAAGGAGGAAGCAGGCCGAATACGGGACCGCTTGAATACTGGGCGGAAGTTAAACTGGCAAGCGGAATAAAATAATATAACTTGAACATGAACTTGAACTTGATCTTGAACTTGAACTTCTTTTACAGTTCAAGATCAAGTCCAAGAATTATTTGTTATAGTATTTTAAAGCTTCAGGCAATTCTCTCTTAATATTTTCAATCCTTGTTTGATCGGAAGGGTGATCGCTAAGAAATTCCGGCGGCGCTTTACCTTGCATAGCCGCCGACATCCTTTCCCAAAAATCCAGTGCTTCGTGAGGATCGTATCCGGCCATCGCCATAAATATTAATCCAAGATGATCTGCTTCGCTTTCCTGTACCCGGCTGTATGGCAGCAGAATCCCTATTTGAGTACCTACACCGTATGCGGCTAGGAAGATGTTCTGCGTTAATTCGGGTTTGTTTTTCAACGCCTCCGACAACGCAACGCCGCCCAGCTGTGTCAGCAGCGCCTGGCTCATTCTCTCGTTACCGTGTTTGGCTACTGCATGGGCAATTTCATGCCCCAGTACAACCGCCAATCCGGCCTCCGTTTTCGTCACCGGCAGTATGCCGGTATATACGACAACCTTTCCCCCGGGCATGCACCAGGCATTCGCTTCTTTATTGTCGATTAAATGAAATTCCCAGTTGTACCCGCTTAATTGATCCGACATATTGCGCTCTTTAAAATATTTCTCCACGGCATGGGCTATATTCCATCCTACTTTTTTAACCAGCGCAGTTTCCTTTTCGTCCGTACTCTCCTTATTCTCCTTAAGAAATTTATCATACTGCTGAAAGCTCATAGAAAGCATTTCATTGTCCGGTATCAAATCAAGCTGCTTGCGGCCCGTTATAGGGACGGTGCTGCATGACTGCATCAGCAGGACAAAAATTAATATTGCTAAATATGTACAAAAATATCTTTTCAAGGATGATCTTTTGAAAGTGAAATATAACAGGAATTGGATAAGAATATCTAGAAAATAATAAAATTTACTTACTAATAAAATATAAGAAGAATAGGCTTAATCATTTATTATTAATAATCCGTAATCATTGCGGGCGCCGGCAAAAAAGTGGAACATATTCCCATTTTTTAAAGCATTTTATTAATTATTTAGCGATATTAAAAATCGTAAGTGATTTTTACATCTTTCTGTTCCGGCTTTATATTTATTAACCTTAAAATGCGGGGAGGAATTATGCAGATCGGCATAGTAGGCCTGCCGTTTTCCGGTAAATCAACTTTGTTTCAAACGATCACCAAAACACACCTGGACCAGTCTCAACTAATAAAAACAGAATCTCACCAGGCCGTAATTAAAATACCCGACGATAGGCTGGATAAACTAAGCGGAATATTTAAACCTCAGAAAACAACCCACGCTTCAACCGAATTTGTAGATGTGGTCGGATTGCAAAAAGGGGATTCGGACTCTTCGCAGTTTACGGGAAACTTTCTTGCCAATGTTAAAACCAACGACGCATTAATCCAGGTAGTCCGGTTATTTAAAAACGAACTGGTACCTCACCCGGACGGTTCCTTAAATATGCTTCGCGATCTTGCAACGTTCGAGACCGAGTTCATATTATCGGATATGGCTATTGTTGAGAAAAGAATTGAGAACATTAAAAAACAAATTTTAAAAATACACGAAGATCATTTAAAAAAAGAACTTTCGCTTCTGGAAAAATGCCTTGTCTATCTTCAGGAAGAGAAGCCTTTAAGGGATACCGATTTGTCGAAAGACGATTTTGCACAATTAAAAGCCTACCAGCTGCTGACTGCAAAACCGATGTTGATAGCATTAAATTTAGACGAATCTCAGGTTAATGAAACGGAAAAATATCTCGATTCGCTGGTAAAGACCAAGATCGGAAGAAATACAAAAGCAATTACGTTTTTCGGGCAGATAGAACTAGAAATGTCGGAATTAAGCAGCGAAGACGCATCAGTATTTATGGAGGAATACGGTATTAAGGAATCGGCCTTAAACAATATTATCAGGGAATCCTACAACCTGCTGGGACTTCAGTCCTTTTTTACAGTAGGTGAGGACGAATGCCGGGCATGGACAATTCATAAGGATAACAATGCACAGGAAGCCGCCGGTGTAATCCACACCGACTTTTATAACAAATTTATCCGCGCGGAGGTAGTTCATTACGATGATTTTATCTCATTCGGGTCTTTCGCTCATGCAAAAGAAAACGGCGCCTGGAGGCTCGAAGGAAAAGAGTATATTGTTAAGGACGGAGATATAATTTCGGTGAGGCACAATTAAAAGTTCATGTTCAAGTTCATGTTCAAGTTTATGTTTGGGAACGAATCTTAAACATCTTGAACTTCTTAACTTCTTGAACTTGATCTTGAACTTGAACTCTTCATATTTTCAAGACCATAAGTGCAACAGCAATATAGGGCGTAACCGTCGCTACCGTTCCCCAGGCGTTCCACTTTGCCGAAAGTTTTTTATATTCTTCCCAGCCGAATTTTTCTTCGCTATTTGCCAGCGCGAGAATTTGTTTTTGCACCGGAACGACCTTGGCCATAAAAGCATAAGCCGAAATAATTAAGAGTATTATCGACCATAAAATCCAGGATGTCTCTATTAAACTTAAATTGCCCTGCATTGCCGTTCCCATACCGAATATGAATAGAGCGGTTACGGACGGCATGGTAAAAATTCTGTCGGCTTTAATAATATTTTTAAATGCGTCGGCTATTTTTATTCTATCTTGGGACTTATCGGCCTGGAGTTTCCAGTAAATCCCGAATGTTATATTCCCCAGAAATATAATAACAGATAATACGTGTAATAGTTTCCAGATATTATAGACCATTTTTATACCGAATAAGTTTGAATGCAAATGTTGTAAGCATTTAAAATTAAGTGGCACCGGGAACATATCCAACAATAAAATATTCGATTGTGATTTAAATTTGAAATCATCTGCAGTTAAAATATTTCCAATTATATTTTTTCATAAATTCATCGGTCTCTTCCGGAAATGATTTCTTTCTATGATGAATTTCCTGATTATAAATATATGCTCTAACTGATTTCAGATGACTTTCGCTCACACTTACTGCCCAGTAATCATCCTGCCATATAAATTTCCGTTTTACCAGCTTATGTTTATTAATCCAACAAGAAGATTCTCCTTTGATCAGCTGAACTGCTTTACTAATATATTGATCTTTATTCAATGAAAGTAAGCAGTGGGCGTGTTCGTCGTAACCGTTTATAGAATCTATCCAAAGGCCTTTCTTTTCGGCATTTTGTTTAATATGCCGAAAGATATCCGGTCTAATCTCTTTATAAATTACCGGTTCTCTATTTTTGGTAGAGAAAACCAAATGTATCCAAATACTAATCCAGCTCATAATTGATTCCCCCTTAATTTTGAAGTGTTTTTATTGCAGAAAGGATAAATTATTTTTTAGATAATTTAATTATATATTTCTTTAATTTTCGGCTATCAAATCAATTTTGTAAAAAATTTTTAATAAAAATGCGGCTAAAGCCGCTCCTTTTATATTTATTCTTCTAAAATTGTCCGTCGAATAAATCCGACGGCAAGTAATAATATTTAAATAGTAAAGCTTATTTTATGACTGATAAAGGGAGTCTTGCATTAATAGAAGATTTTTCACTTGCCGTCCGCTTCAGCGGACGGAATAGAAAAAGAACAAAAACTATTTGGGCTTCAGCCCATTTGTCTTATTAAATTGTAAACTCGCTTTTTACTGCATTAAAAATAATCTCTAGTATAAAAACAATTTTACACTCTTGCCTTTTTCACTTTTTCCGCTGCTTTAATCATTGCATCTAAACTTTTGCGTACATCCTGCTCCGTAGTAGCCCAGGAGCAAACGCTTATACGCATTACGGATCTTCCCTGCCATACCGTTCCTCCGCACCAGCATGTTCCGTCATCCTGAATTTCTTTGATTACGCGGCTTGTTGTTTCGGCATCGCCGAACGAGACAAGAACCTGGTTCAGTACTACGTCGTTGACGATTTCGAAGCCTTCCTTTCTTAATTCTTTCGCAAATAAACCTGCATAATTGCAAGTTCTGTCGATTAAATCGATCAAGCCTTTTTTCCCCAGAGAATATAATGCGGCCCATACCTCGACTCCTCTCGATCTTCTGGACAGTTCAGGCGTATACTGCGAAGGCTCGCGCATGTATTTCTGAGGAAGATAGGATGCGGTTAACGTCATTGCAGATCTTAAAATTTCTTCATTCCTAACCAATGATATGCCGCAGTCGTAAGGGACATTAAGCCATTTATGCGCATCGGTTGCCCATGAGTCTGCTTTTTCTATTCCTTTTACCAAATACGATTTTTCTGGTGATACGGCGGCCCACAACCCGAATGCGCCGTCTATATGCAGCCAGGCTCCCATATTTTTTGAGATATCCGCTATCTCGCCAATTGGATCGAAAGATCCTGAGTTTACGTTCCCTGCCTGAGCGCAAATTATAACCGGACCTTTTACCTTCGGGATCTTGTTTGCCATCATTCTGCCCTGACTGTCCACTGGCACTCTAATAACTTTATTTCTTCCCATTCCCAGAAGTCCCAGTGCTTTGAATATCGTTACATGGGCTTCTTCGCTTACAATTACATTAATTTCCGGTGCGCCGAACAAGCCGTCGGACTCTA
>JBJKOY010000148.1:0-4135 GCA_046706945.1 Ignavibacteriaceae bacterium
CGGCTTCGGCCATTACCCGTGCGGCTTTTACATTAAAAGTACCTATTATCTGTTTTTTCACTCTTGCGGGATTCGTGAGCGGTCCAAGCATATTAAATACGGTTTTCATGCCCAGTTCTTTTCTTACAGGGGCGGCATACTTCATTGCCGGGTGATAAAGCGGCGCAAATAAAAAAGTTATTCCTATTTTTCTAAGAGCTTCTTCGGACTGTTCCCTTGTAAGATTTATATTTACGCCCAGGGCCTGAAGAACGTCGGCGCTGCCGCTTTTGCTGGAAATTGAACGGTTGCCGTGCTTGGCTACTTTCACGCCGGCGCCGGCAGCGGCAAATGCGGTTGCGGTCGAGATATTGAAGCTTCCCGAATTATCCCCGCCGGTTCCGCAGACGTCGATAACGTCATCGTAGCCGCAGTTGACCGGGATGCTCTTTTCCTGCATCGCTTTCGCGAAGCCGGCAACCTCGGCCGCGGTCTCACCCTTCGATTTAAGGGCGATGAGAAAGCCGGCAAGATGGGAATTGTTTACCTCTCCGTTCATAATTTCGCTCATAGCGCTGTAAGCATCCGGGAAAGATAAATCTTCCTTTTCTATTACTTGTTGTAAATATTCTTTTATCATTGTACCAACCAGTTTTTTATTATGTTATTGCCTTCTTTTGTCAATATTGATTCGGGATGAAACTGAATGCCCTCGACGGGGAACTTTTTATGCCTGATGCCCATTACCAGACCGTTCTGCGTTCTTGCCGATATTTCCAGGTCGTGGTTGACGGTAGCATCGTCGACAATTAATGAATGATACCTGGTAGCGTTAAATCCCTGGTCTACCTCGGAATAAATTGTCTTTCCGTCGTGGAATATCGCGGAAGTTTTGCCGTGCATAAGCTCGGGCGCATTTACGATCTTTGCGCCGTAAACCATTCCTATTACCTGGTGGCCCAGGCAAACGCCCATGATGGGTATCTTGTGCCCGAATTCCTCTATAACCGTCACGGAAATATTTGAATCTTCCGGCCTGCCCGGACCTGGGGAAATCAAAATTTTATCGGGCTTCATTTTCTCAATTTCCGCTGCGGAAATTTCGTCGTTCCTTTTAACGATAATATCGCCCTCGTATTTTCCGAGAAGCTGGACGAGGTTGAACGTAAACGAATCGTAATTATCAATAACCAGTATCTTCATCTATCACCTCCGCGTTTTTCAGTGCGTTAATCATTGCTGCCGATTTGTTCCTAATTTCTTTTGCCTCCAGCTCCGGCTTGCTGTCCGCAACTATTCCGGCGCCGGCCTGCCAGTAAATCGTATTTCCTTTAGCGTACAGCGTTCTGATTGCGATGCACATATCCAGGTTCCCGGAGAAGTCGAAATAGCCGACTGCGCCGGCGTAAATATTCCTTTCGTGCTTCTCGTATTCTTCTATCAACTGTATTGCCCTTATCTTCGGCGCGCCCGAGACGGTACCTGCGGGGAAGCATGACTTTAGTGCGTCGATTGAGTCCCTGCCGTCAGCCAATATTCCCTCTACTTTGGAAACGATGTGCATTACGTGCGAATATCTCTGGACTCTCATGCTTTCTGGCACGCTGACGCTGCCGTACCTGCAGACGCGTCCCAGGTCGTTCCTGCCGAGGTCGACAAGCATAGTATGTTCGGCAAGTTCCTTGGGATCGTTTATCATGTTAAGCTCGAGCTCAGCGTCTTCTTTGGGCGTTTTGCCGCGCTTCCTTGTCCCGGCAATGGGAAGCACCTGGGCTTTACCGTTCTTTACTTTTAACAAATCCTCCGGCGAAGTGCCGATGATGGTAAGCTCGTTCTCGAATTCGAGGTAGTACATATAAGGCGAAGGGTTAATAATTCTTAAAGAACGGTAAACGTTAAAAGTATCCCCGGCGAACCCTGATGAAAATCTTTTAGACAAGACAATCTGGAAGATGTCTCCTTCCGTAATATTATTTTTGCCCGCCTCCACCTGGGAATAAAATTCTTCAGGATCGAATTCTTCGAGCACCTGTCCGTTTAATTTAAAATCGGACGAATAATCGACAGGTTTTTTAAGTTCGTTCCTAAGAGAAGATAAGGTCGATTTTGCTTTCGAATAAGCTTCTTCCAGGTCCGTTTCGGGCGTTATAAGCATGTTTGTTATAAGAATAATCTGATGTTTGAAATGATCGAAGGCCAGAACGGTGTTGTAGATCCCGAATATGGAATCGGGATTAAAACTTGCGGAACGGAATTTTATCACCTTTTCGATTAATGCTACATTTTCATACCCGAGGTAACCGACGATTCCGCCCGTGAAATCGGGAAGCGAATCCAGCTTCGGCTGATTATACTTTCTGATTTTTCCGCGTATGAAATCGAAAATGTTTATCTCTGTTGTAATAGGGGACCCGTTCCTTTTATAAGATACCTTCATTCCCGTGTTCGAAAATATTTCTTCAGGATCTTTGCCTATGAAGGAGTATCTCGCCATGTTTGTCGAACCCTCGACAGATTCGAGGAGAAAACTTTGTTTTCCCTTCTCCCTTATTTTAAGGTAGGCAAGGACCGGTGTAAGAAGATCCGCCGTTATTACTTCGTAAACGGGTATAAGATTATATACCTTCGACAATTCTTTAAATGTTTCAAAATTCATAATCCCGCCGTAAAACAAAAAAACCCTTCCCAGTTTGTCTGAGAAGGGTTTTTCTTGGTGTTAATTTAAATCTCTAGATCACTGGGACATACCTATATGCGCAATATTCCACCACCACCAAGAATTTTGGTTTAATCGGGAAATTGCGCTGCGATATGTTCCGGTGTTTTGTTTCATAAGTTGTTCTGCAAATATAATATTCTTTTTTATTATGTCAAGCGGATGGGGAAGATTGATGAAAGAAAAATTAAAAATAAAATATCAAAAAGTTTAAATAAGAATTTTTGGATTAATTTCCGGAATATTTATTCAATTGTAAATTCATAAAAAAGAAATATTAACCACATTAGGGCACAAAAGTAAGAAAGAACTATGCGGTCTGATGTGGTTAAAAATAAACCTCCAAGAACGCAAATCGCCGCAAAGGAAACAAGTAGAAAATATGAAATTCCGTTATAGACATTCATCAATCTTCAATCATCAATCAACAATCCACTTCTTTGCCGCCTTGAAACTGTACCTTAAAACTGAGTATATTTAGCCATTAAAAAATATAGTATATTATCGATGAACAGAGAAATGTTTAGGGCCAAGATTCACCGCCTGACGGTTACGATGGCCGAATTATATTACGAGGGGAGTATCACAATAGACAAAGATCTTCTGGACGCGGCGGATATTCTGCCCGGTGAGAAGGTACAGGTGGTAAATTTGAACACGGGAAGCCGGCTGGAAACTTACACCATTTTGGGCGAAGCGGGCAGCGGGATGGTTTGTCTGAACGGACCTGCGGCCAGAATGGGATCCGTGGGCGACGAAGTTATCGTAATCGCTTATTCGCAGATGAGTGAGGAAGAGGCCAGAAAACACAAACCGAGAGTAGTATTGGTTGACAAATCCAATAAGGTCACAAAAATAATTTGATATTATGTGATCCTCGGATAAAACGGCAATGATAATTCATTGATTTTGTTTGACGATTTTTATAATATTAATGCAAATTTTATCGGGTTTTTTTATGAAAAAGCTGTTGATATTATTTGTTTTGGGTTTTTCTTTAACCGCATTCGCACAATTTAAAGATTCGGGAACTGCCAGTGCCGACATCCGTGACGGCTTGTTCGCTAAACCGTCCGGTAATCTTTTCGGCTTCTTAAACCCCGATAATTTTATAATGCATCAGTCGTACAGCTTGTCATATTCAACCGCCGGTTCGCAGGGGATGGCTCTGGGAGTTTATACAAACGATATGGCGCTGAAACTATCGAATAACCTTAATTTACAGCTGGAAGCAAGCGTCGTAAATTCTCCGTACAGTACCCTGGGGAGCGATTTCCAAAAAAGCGTGAACGGTTTTTATATCAACAGGGCGGCCATAAATTATCAGCCGTGGAAAGACGTTACGATTTCGGTTCAGTACAGCAATAATCCGTATTATTATAATTCGCCTTTTTCGTATTACGGCGGGTACTACAACGGTTTCAACAGCGGGTTTTATGA
>JBJKOY010000149.1:0-17739 GCA_046706945.1 Ignavibacteriaceae bacterium
GAGCCGAGCGTTCTGTCTATGTTCAGGTATGATTATAAAAGAATGATTAATAATCTTGCCCGGTTCGAAAAAATAAGCAAGCATGTTTTCGATCCGATCGAATACATCGACATGCTTGTATTAAAAAATCACATCGACATACTCGCACACCTGGAGAAGATCGAAAGTGAAAACCGGAAGCTATTTTATCACGGTCATTGCCAGTTAAAGACCGTCGGCTCCGGTCTAGTCGCAGCGGAATTTTTCTCAAGGCTCGGATTTTCCGTTAACATATCCGACGTGGAATGCTGCGGTATGGCGGGCAGTTTCGGCTACAAAAAAGAATTTTACGAGCTAAGTAAAAACGTGGGGAGCGATTTAATAAGTCAGATAGTAAACTCTGATTCGTTCGGCGCGGGTACCGTAATTTTAGCGAGCGGTACGTCGTGCCGCGAGCAGATAGGCTCCGAATTGAGCAATCATATATACCATCCCGTAGAATTTCTTGATAAGATAATAAAATAATTTTTTATAAATTTTATTTTTAATTTTAAGAAACCGTTATTTTTTTCTTGACAATTAAATTTTAATGCCTTAATTTCTTAAAGGTTTTCGAAAACGATTAAGTAGTTCCCGATAAAACTTGCTGCATAAACTCCTCTGATTATTCAATATTTTCTATTTGTATAAGTGTTCTGATCTTTCCTTAAAGGTTTTCGAAATCCATTAAGTAATCCCAAAAAATGAAATATTCATCGCAGATGTGAGCGACGAAGCGAAGCCCTATTAAAATTTGAAATTAACTGAATTATTAAAGTAATTTTTTTTATATTCGACCCCGAATCCTATTAGACATTATCTATAGAGAGAATCCAACCATACAAAATGCAGCCATTATTATACTAACCTAAAGAAAGAGCTTAAAGAGATGAAACCAAATCAACTTGAATTCGGATTAAAGTATCTTAAGGAAGAATTCGGAGACGGCAATATTGATCAGGCGATAAAAGCGGTGGAAGATTTTAAAATCGAGATCCCCAGCTGGGTCTTCGGCGAGTTCGGCGGCGGAAGGTTCGGTGACTATATGCCTCCCGGTTTTGCCAGAAACACTCTTGAAAAATTGGACGATGCATCGTACGTTGAAAAGCTTACGGGCGCGGTGGACGGCGTAGCCACTCATATCTTATGGGATTACTCGGACGACGGGATAAACGGTTCGTTTGAAACAGCCCGGACGGTGGAAGAAGAGGCAAAGAAAAGGGGACTAAAACTGGGATCGATAAATCCGACGTATTTTTTAAAAGGCTCTTTTAGGGGAAGCCTGTCAGCGCAAGAAAAAAATACCAGGGAAAATTATATCGAACAGACAATGCTGTCCGTACGGATAGCAAAAGAAATAGCTAACGGCGTTGTTGCAATATGGGTACCCGACGGTTCGAATTATCCGGGTCAAACCGAATTGAGGAAATCATACGAAATCACTAAGAGATCGCTGCAGGAGGTGGCGGCCGAGGTAAAAAAAATAAATAAAGAAGCAAAAAACGGGAAAGTAAAAGTCTTAATCGAATATAAGGTCTTTGAACCCGGCACGTACAGTACCGTCTTGTCGGATTGGGGAAGCGCATATATAATGGCAAAAGAATTCGGCGAGAACGGCGGCGTACTGGTGGATACCGGACATCATTTTCACGGGACAAACGTAGAACAAATAATATCCAGGCTGTTGAACGAAGGAATGTACGGCGGTCTGCATTTTAATACGAGGTATGCTGCGGACGACGATCATGCCGTGGAACCCAACCAGGAAACGGCAAGGATCTTCTACGAGCTTGTTGCCGGCGGCGGCGCTTTGGGTCCCAATAAATGGGCATTAATGATCGATCAATGCAGCAGCAGGGAGAAAAGAATCCCGGCAATCCTGCATTCCATCGATTCCCTGCAATTGTCACTGGCAAAGGCAATGCTGGTAAACGGAAAGCAGCTTTCGGCCTACCAGGAGAACGACGAGATTATTATGGCGAACCGTTTGTTTAACGACGCGTTAATTAATTCTGATGTAAGACCTATTGTAACAAAGGCCAGGTTAAATAAAAACCTTCCTCTCGATCCGGTAAAAGAATACTACGAAAGCGGATATCAGACAGAAATAGAACTTAAACGCAAAAAAAATCAAAATTTAATTGAAGCGGAAAAATAAGCGTCGGGCTGATTTGCTTTATTGTCTTGTGAATTGATCTGCCTTCGGCGGATACATAGGCGTCAAATTAATTTTATCATAATTGCTATAGTATATTATATAATCAATTAATGTTAAATAAATTTGTAAATTTTTATTGTTGAACTCCCACGGAGTTCTGATAACCTTTTTGTTTATTATTACTACAAATATTCTGGCTGTCCCCAAAATTCGTAAAACCGGGCATTGAGACTTCGGCGTGAGCTCAGCCAGCGGGAAAAATTACTTTTTGGAAGGCCGCGGGACAAAACTCCGATTAGATATTGATATCATATAGGGGTTTTATAAGAATTTGTTAACGTATAACTCCGTTAGGAGTTAAATGTCTGAAATAACCAACAGATCACAAAATAATCGAACTCCGTAGGAGATCAACTAAAGCGTATGTATGAGTACAATCTCTGATATTATCGGTAATTTCATTTTTGAGTATAAAATAAAAGAACTGCCGTTTTCATAAAATATTCAAAAAGGTCCGGAATGCTAAAAGAAAAATTACTTAGTCATTTGAATTCCGTAGAAGAATTTGAAAGAACACCCGTTCCTCAATCTCAATGGAAAGGCTGGAAGAGCTTCCTGGGGATGTATGTAGGAGAGCATACCGCGGGAACGGAATTTGTAATCGGCCCCTTATTCGTCGCCCACGGAGTTACGGCAGGAGATTTAGTGGAAGGACTGCTGATCGGCGATTTCCTGGCTGTTTTAAGCTGGGCATTTATCTGCGCTCCTATCGCAACCAGGTTCAGGCTAACTCTGTATTACATGCTGGAGAAAATTTGCGGAACAAAGCTGACCGCGGTTTACAATTTTGTCAACGCTCTTATGTTTTGTTTCCTGGCAGGCTCAATGATTGCGGTGTCCGCCACCGCCGTAGGCATCCCGTTTAATTTGAGCATGCCTTCGTTGAATCAATGGCTGCCCAACAGCGCCGAATGGATTGTTATCGTACTGCTTGTGGGGATCGCCACTACTCTTGTTGCTATGTTCGGCTACAATCAAGTCTCGAAATTTGCCAACGTTGCCGCTCCCTGGATGATCCTTGTGTTCATTGCGGCGGCGGTAGCGGTTCTTCCTAATTTGGGAGTTACCTCGTTCTCAAATTTTTGGGAAATCGCAAAGACAAAAATTTGGACGGGCAAAGCGCTCCCCGGTCAAACCCAGTTTACTTTCTGGCACGTAATGTTTTTTGCCTGGTTCGTAAATATGGCAATGCATATCGGCATGGCGGATTTATCCATTCTGCGATATGCAAAAAAATGGTACCACGGATTTTCCCCGGCGTCGGGAATGTACGTCGGGCATTACATAGCATGGATAGCCTCGGGGATTTTATACGCGTTATTCCTTCATGAGACCCATAACCTGACGCAATTCGCTCCCGGTCCAATTGCTTTCAGGGCAGCCGGTATAGCCGGCGCAGTCTGCGTAATTATAGCCGGGTGGACCACGGCGAACCCGACTCTTTACAGAGCCGGCCTTGCGGTGCAGGCCGTAAAGCCGAAATGGAAAACATGGAAGGTAACGATGATTGTAGGATTAACTACTTCCGTAGTTGCAATATTCCCGGCTTTAGTGATGAAGCTGCTAGAATTTGTCGCTCTGTACGGACTTTTACTTATGCCGATGGGCGCAATAATAATGATGGACGTTTATATACTTCCAAGATTAAATTTGAAATCCAATTACGCGGAATATTTTCATAAATCGCTGAACCAGGCGGCTATGATTACGTGGGTATTAACACTGGCTTTATGCCTGGTTATAAATTTATATTTCGGATTGGAAATATTCTTTTTGGGATTACCGGGATGGTTTATATCATGCCTGATATATATTTCCGCGAGTCTCGTTATGCAAAAACAAACAGTTAAAAGGAATTTGGAAAATGAAGTTGAAATTGTTGCTTAAAATAATATCCTTTCTCGGATTATTTTTGACTGTGATACCCTCCTTTTTTGTTTTTATTAATAAAATTGATATTAATACGGATAAAATTTTAATGCTTATAGGTACCGCAGTCTGGTTTATAATATCTCCCTTTTGGATAAATAAGGAAGCAAAAACTTAATTCAATATGTATCAAAAAATCCGAAATAGATTAACCCTAAAAGATATAGCGAATAAACTCCAGGTTACTCCGGCAACCGTTTCCAAAGCTTTGAGGGAAAGCAGCGATATTTCCCTGGAAATGAGAGAAAAAGTAAAATCGGTTGCAAAGGATATGGGTTACAGGCCGAATCTACTGGCCAGGTCCTTAATTAATCAGAAAAGCAAGCTCCTGGGTATTTTAATTCCGGACCTGCGTATTTCATTCTTTTCCGAGGCGGTTAGAGGTGCCTATGAAGAAGCCAACAGAAAAGGGTACGAGACCATCCTGTTGATCCATGATGAAAATAATAAAATCGAGAGGAAGAAACTTGAATTCCTGGCGGATATTCACACCGACGGGATCTTGCTGAATACAACCGGAAATAAAAATAATTTTATCCTGTATAAGAAATTAGCCGAGGAAGGTATTAAGATAGTTTGCTGGGACAGAAAATTGGAAGAATCGGGTTTTCATTCGGTTACAATCGACGATAAAAAAGCATCCTATCAGCTGACTTCCAAAATGATAGAAGAGGGGAGACGCAATATTTTATTCCTGGGTCCAAACACGGGAATCCCGGTAGCAAAATACCGGTTCGAGGGTTACAAGCTGGCCTTAAAAGAACACGGAATAACCTTTAATCCGGATCTAGTCGTAAAATCGTTCAGAGACTATGAAAAGAGTTACAAGAAAATATTATCCGTCATTGACGGCAAAATAAAATTTGACGGTGTAGTAAGCGTCGGCGGATTAATTACCTACGGCGCCGGGCGAGCGATCCTTGACAGAAACCTTTCTATTCCGGGCGACGTGATGCTCGGAGAATTCGGCGATAATAATATAGTGGCAAGATTGGGGGTTCCTTTTTTAACAGTTTATCAGCATCCGTACGCGCTGGGTAAATCTGCGGTCGATTTACTGATTAAAATTATTGAAGATAAAGGAAAGAACGACAAATATGACAGTATAATAATAGACTCCGAGATCCTGCAGCGCTGAACCTTTTACAACTTACCCTAATTCCGGATTAACAATTCCAATGTCTATCTTATCTAACTGTTTGGCAGTGTCCTAATTTGTTTTATTGTATTTAGTAAGGTCCGTTGATTCTCTTCGACATGTCCGTTCGGGAGGACAATTGATTTTAAAAACTAACTAAAGAGAGTTAATATGATTAAAATAAAACTTTTTCTTTTAGCGGTTTTATTGAGTACGGTTTTTCCCAATGCCTATTCGCAAACATTGCCTGATAAGGCGTCGGTGTTGAATAAGATGGAGCTTGCCAACGGATATTTTATGAAAAAATATCCCGATCCGTCGCAGCCGATCGTAACCAATGTAACGAGGCCGAGCAACATCTGGACCCGCGGCGTTTATTACGAAGGCCTGATGGGGCTGTACGGAATTGATCCGAAACAGGAATATCTGAATTATACATTGGAATGGTGCAGATCCCATAAATGGGAACCGGCATATGAGATTTACACCAGAGATGCCGATAATCAATGCTGCGGCCAGACTTATATAGCAATGTATCTAATGGATAAGAAGCCGGACAGGATCAAATATATTAAGGAGTGTATAGACAGCACGATTGCCAACGGCAGAATCGATTATTGGTGGTGGATAGATGCCATGCAGATGGCTATGCCGGTTTATGCGGAATTGGGAATGATATACAACGACAACAGCTATTTGAAAAGTATGTACGAATTGTTTTCTTATACCAAGAGAAGATATTTTAATACGCGCGAAGATCTCTGGTGGAGAGACGGCACTTTCCTTCCCCCGTACAAAGAACCTAACGGCCGTAATTGTTACTGGTCCCGGGGTAACGGATGGGTGGTTGCGGCAATGGTAAGGGTTCTTAACATTCTTCCGGACTCGGCTATAGGTTACGGCGATTACAAGGCAACTTACCTGGCGATGATGAAGGCCGTACTGCCTTTGCAGCGCAGCGACGGTTTCTGGAATGTAAGCCTGCACGACTCATCGCATTTCGGAGGAAAGGAAACGAGCGGAACTTCGCTTTTCCTTTACGGAATGGCATGGGGCGTTCGAAAAGGATGGCTCGATAAAGATACTTATATGCCGGCCATCGTTAAAGCATGGAACGGGCTCGCAAACGAAGCGCTTCACCCGGACGGCGCGCTGGGATACGTGCAGGGAACCGGGAAGGAGCCGAGCGCAGGTCAGCCCGTGGGCTATGACCGCATGCCTGATTTTCTGGATTACGGGTTGGGCTGCTTTCTGCTTGCCGGAAGCGAGGTCTATAAACTGGCTCCGCGTTAAATTTTAGACACGATAAGAGGGAAAATGTCGCCATAAATATTTTTCTTTTTGTCGGATTGTTTCCCCGGGATTATTTAAATTGACCGCTCAACTTTTTCAATTAAGATCTTATTTATGTACGAACAGCCGAATGACATAAGCTCCTTAAGCGCATTTAATGTAATGGCTAAACCGGCGGGACCGATCTGCAACCTGGATTGCAAGTACTGCTTCTATCTGGAAAAAGAAAACCTCTATCCGAATACGGATAATTTCAAAATGCCGTATAATATACTCGAATCATTTATCCGGCAGAAAATCGGTGCGCATAAAGTGCAGAACGTACATTTTGCATGGCAGGGGGGAGAACCTACGCTGCTGGGAGTGGAATACTTTGGGAAAGTTGTGGAATTTCAAAAAAAGTACGCTGACGGTAAAACCATTACCAATGCATTTCAGACGAACGGGATTTTACTTAACGATGAATGGTGCACCTTCTTTAATGAAAACAATTTCCTGATAGGTCTTTCTATTGACGGCCCAAAAGAAATTCACGATAAATACAGGGTCAATAAGGGCGGCAATCCGACTTTTGACCAGGTAGTAGGGGGCATTGAATACCTAAAAAAGCATAAGGTAGAATTTAATACTCTTACGGTTGTTCACAAAGAAAATTCCTACAGGCCGCTGGAAGTTTATAATTTCCTCAAGGAGACCGGCAGCGGCTTTATGCAGTTTATACCGATAGTCGAACGGATAGCGGAAACTCCGGACAAGGGATTAACCTTAATTTCTCCGGATTACGGCGGACCATCTAGGGTAAGCGACTGGTCGGTTGAGCCTGAGCAATTCGGAAATTTCTTATGTGCGGTTTTCGATGAATGGGTAAGGAAAGATGTAGGGAAAGTCTTTGTACAAATATTCGACGTCTCGTTGGAATCATGGTACGGAATGCAGCCCTCGCTTTGTGTCTTCAGAAGGACATGCGGGGATGCGATGATAATCGAACATAACGGCGACGTATATTCATGCGATCATTATGTATACCCGGAGAATATGCTAGGTAATATAATGGAGAATCCGCTTGAATCGCTGGTAAATTCCGGTCAGCAAAAGAAATTCGGAATCGATAAGCTTATGTCGCTTCCCGCATACTGCAGGAACTGCGAAGTTAGATTCGCGTGCAACGGCGAATGTCCGAAACACCGTTTTATAAGAACCCCCGACGGCGAGGAAGGATTAAACTATTTATGCGCGGGCTATAAAAAGTATTTTAAGCATATCGATGTTTATATGAATTTTATGGTTAACGAATTAAAGAACAAGAGACCGCCTGCAAACGTAATGAACTGGGTTAAGGAAAAAGATAAGGGATTCCCCGGATTAAATCCTGAGCGGAACGGACCATGCCCGTGCGGCAGCGGATTAAAGTATAAAAAATGCTGCGGGGTTAATGTTTAGCCGTAACATATTTGAGTTGCTTTTTAAACAAGTTAACCGCTTATATGAATAAACATCCTAAAAACTGCTAAAAATTAATTATTTGTGGAACTTTGTGCCTGCCTGTCGGCAGACAGGTTTCCTTTGTGAAACTTTTGGCATAGCCATTCCTTCGGAAGTGAAGTAAAAAACGGATCACAAAGTCTCACTAAGTTTTTCACAAAGTAGCACAAAGTATAGAATAAAAGTTATAATGCATAATACCCCTTTCGAATAAATTAGTTTAGAATTGAAAGCTGTCAACTTGTGTAATTAATACAAAGCGGTTAACTTGTGTTAATTATTAAAATATTTAGTCCCTTCACATTTTTCCGAACCCCGGACGGGTTTCCTTTTTCTCCTGTATGTCATCTAAGATTTTTTCCATTTTCTCTGCCTGCCGGGGAAATTCTTTTATGACATTTTTATTTTCTCCCAAATCCGTTTTAAGATTGTAAAGCTGGGGATAAGGGCTTAGACCGGTCGCTACGTTTTTATTTTTCAACCAGTCCGGAGTAGGTTTGGTTTGCGGGGCAATGTATTTCCAGTCCCCGTAACGTAATGCCAGCGTAAATGCTTCCTCCAGCATATCGGTACGCCCGGTCTTTGATTTTCCCAGCAGCGCATCAAGTACATTATAGCTGTCGGGGGCTTCATCGGCATTTAACTTATGACCGACCAAGGAAGCAAGCGAGGAATAAAAATCCACCTGACTGAACAATGCATTACTGACTCCCGGTTTAACTGTTCCGGGCCAATAAACAATAGTGGGCATGCGCGTGCCTGCTTCATAAGCGCTGTATTTACCGCCCTTGAAAGGGCCCCATGGTTTATCCTTTCCCACTAATTTTTCGGCTTTGTCTTCATATCCGTCGTCCAATATAGGCCCGTTGTCGCTTGAAAAAATTATCAACGTATTTTTTTCCAGGCCGAATTGTTTCAATATTTTCAATACCTGCCCGGTCGACCAGTCCATTTCAACTATAGCGTCGCCCCGGGGTCCCATTGTACTTTTGCCTACGAAGCGGGAATTGGGATCGCGGGGAACATGAATATCCGTAACGGCAAAGTAAAGAAAGAAAGGATTTTTTTGGTTGCGTTGAATGAAGTCCCTTACTTTATGTATAAGCACTTGCGCAATATCTTCATCCTTCCACCAGGCGGATCTTCCGCCGGACATATACCCGATTCTGCTGATGCTGTCGACAATCGTACCGCTGTGCTGCAAATCGGCTTTCATCTTCAGCATTTCCGGATGATCGAGTCCCGTAGGCAGATTGCCTATTTTATGCTGATAATTTATCGCCAGCGGGTCATTCTCGCTTAGATTTACGACGTTATGATTTTCTACAAATACCGTCGGGACTCGGTCGAGAGTAGCCGGTACGATGAAAGAATGGTCGAATCCTACCTCAAGCGGGCCGGGTTTTAGCTCGCTGTTCCATTCCGGCTGCCCGTTTCCCAGACCGAGGTGCCATTTACCTATAACTGCAGTTTTATATCCTTCTTTTTCCAGCATGCCCGGCAAGGTAGGGGTTCCCGGCCGGATTAACAGGGGTGCGCTGCCGGGCAGTATCGCCGCATTGTTTCTGAAAGCATAACTGCCCGTAAGAATTGCATAACGCGACGGCGTACAGGTAGCCGCACTTGAGTGCGCATCCGTGAATTGTATCCCGTTATCGGCCAGGTAATCTACATTAGGCGTTTGTACGCCTACGGCGCAGTTATAACTTACATCGCCGTAACCGACATCGTCAGTATAAATAAAAATTATATTGGGCTTTTGAATAACTGCCGGCTGCTTAACAGCGCAGCCGGATATTAATAATAAGAAGATGGTGACCGTGCAGGTTGTCGTAAATAATAATTTTTTCATAGATGCGTACTAAGCTTGTTAGGCTTAAATTAAAAACTAATATTTAATTTATCAACAATCATTATCGATACCGGGGGAATAATTTTAAGGAGAATGAGTGATGAAGAACTTTGATATTCGGAAGGTGCTTGCAGTAATATTATTCTTTGTGTCTTTTTCGTTCCCTCAGGAAGTATTAACAACCGGCGGAAAAAAAATGCCGAATGAGTGGATCGACAAAGATACTCATCACGAAATTATTCGCATTACCCGCAGGGAAGGAAACAGCCGGAGTTTTTATTTCCATAACTATCCTTTTATCCCGGACAAGAACGGAAACGGATACCGCATGGTTTTTTACGGCTCGGACAGCGCAGGGACACAGATATACACTGTGAATTTATCTACATTAAAAATAGATAAATTGACTTACGATCGTTCAAGAAAATTCGGGGAAATTGTGGGCAGGAAAAGTCACGATATATACTTCCAGGAACGGGACAGCGTGTTTGCCGTTAACGCGGACTCGCATAAAAGAAGACCGGTCTTTGTCTTCCCGGAAGATTTTACGGGAGCCGTAACATGTCTGAATGCCGATGAAACATTATTGGGCGGTGCATGGGCGCCTAGACCGAAATTCAATAATCGCAGCGGAACATTTAAAAGACCTAATTTTGATCAGATGTATGAGATCGAATCAAAGATCCCGCACACTTTGTTTGTTATAAATTTAAAGACGCATAAACTGAAAAAAATTTACACATATACGGCATGGCTGAATCACGTGCAGTTTTCGCCTACGGATCCGTCGCTCATGATGTTCTGCCACGAAGGGATTTGGCAGAAGGTGAATAGAATTTGGACCATTAATATCAACACCGGTAAAGCCAGGCTTATGTACAAACGGACTATGCCCATGGAAATAGCGGGGCACGAGTGGTTCGGTCCCGACGGTCAAACGATCTGGTTCGATCTTCAGCAGCCCAGAGGCAAGACATTTTTCGTCGCCGGCGTAAATGTGAGAACGGATAAGCTGATTAAATACCGGCTTACAAGAAACGAGTGGAGCGTGCATTATACAATATCTCCCGACGAAAAAATATTCGCCGGGGACGGGGGAGACACCTCTTCGGTAGCCCGCGCAAAGGACGGTAAATGGATTTACCTCTTTACTCCCGAAGGCGATCATTTTAAGGCGGAACGCCTGGTAAATATGAAGCACGACAATTATCGTCTTGAACCTAACGTGCACTTTTCTCCTGACGGTAAATGGATTATCTTTAGAGCTAACTTCGAAGGGTTTGAAAGTGTTTACGCGGTGAAAATAAAAAAAGTTTAAGTTCAAGTTTAAGTTCAAGTTCAAGACACAAAGTTTAATTAATTTGAAAACCTTTATGAAAAAAAAATCAGATGTTATCTTTAACTCCGGTGTACCGAGGCTTCGGATAATATTGCCGGTATTAATATTATTGATTGTTGTATCCGGATCAATCGCTATTGCAGGTCAGCCGCAGCAGGGAGACCCCCTGGCCTGGCCGAAGATAAACCGGCTTATGAAGCCGTGGACATGGTGGTGGTGGCCGGGCAGCGCCGTTGATACCGCCAACATCGCAAGGCAGTTGAAAATTTTTCAACGAGCCGGGCTGGGCGGCGTGCAGATCATTCCCATCTACGGGGTTAAAGGCTGGGAATCGCATTATATAGATTTCCTAAGCCCTGAGTGGATGAGAATGATGGGATATACCGTAGCTGAATCTCATCGCCTGGGAATGGGGACAGATATGGCCTTGGAAACAGGCTGGTGCTTCGGAGGTCCCGTAAGCAGAGGCAAATATGCAAACGCTTTAGTAGTTGAAAAAACTTTTAACTTATCGGGTGGAGAACATTTAACCGATACCCTTTCGGCTTCCGCGACTCAGGCCCTAATGGCATTCGGACCGGGCGGCCGTATTGTTGATCTTACGGGAAAAATAAGACCCGGCGGGCATGTCGACTGGACGGCGCCGGAAGGCATTTGGAGAGTGGTTGCGGTCTCACAGCGGTTCTCAGGCCAGGACGTAAAGCGGGCAGCGCCGGGCGGATACGGACCCATGCTGAATCCTTTTTATCCCCCTGCTTTGAAACGTTATACTCAATGGTTTGATACCGCGTTTAGTAATTACGGCGGACCGAAACCGCATGCGGTATTCCAGGATTCTTACGAATACAGATGCAACTGGTCGCCGGATTTCTTTAGCCAATTCGAAAAGTTCAGGGGATACAAACTGCAGGATGTCCTTCCCGCTCTTTTCTCAAACGACTCCACGGACGAAGTTGCCCGCGTCAAATCGGATTACAGGCAGACGGTCTCCGATATTATGACGGTAAAAACCGATCCTATATGGATCGTTTGGGCACACAAACACGGATTTAAGGTAAGCTACCAGGCGCACGGAGCGCCTGCGAACTGGCTGGATCTGTATGCCGAGGCGAACATACCGGAAACCGAGATGTTTCATCTCGACCGGAATCCACTGATTTCAAAATTTGCTTCGTCCGCCGCCCATGTAGCGGGACATGCTCTGGGCGGGGCGGAAACCGGTACCTGGCTGAACGAACATTTCACTGTAACGCTGGCGGAACTGAAGCATCTGACCGACGATATGTTTATTTCGGGCATCAACCACATCTTCTATCACGGTACATGTTATTCCCCGGCTGCGGCCCCGTGGCCCGGATGGCTTTTTTACGCCTCCACCGAAATGAATCCCCGCAATTCAATCTGGTACGACGTTTCTACTTTAAATAAATACGTCGCTCGCTGCCAGAGCATTCTTCAGGCAGGACGACCGGATAACGACATCCTTCTGTACTGGCCGATCTCGGATCAGTGGAACGATCCCAAAGGCATGCTGCAGAGTATGACGATGGGAGATACTGCCTGGTTCTCGGATCATTCAATAGGCGCGACCGCAAAAAATTTATGGGATAAAGGTTATTCCTTCGACTATATCTCGGACCGTCAATTAAAAACTGCTAAACCGGAAGCCGGTAAAGTGCGCGTTCCCGGCGGCGATTACCGGGTAATTTATTCCCCGCCGTGCAGGCTTATGCCCGTAGGTACGCTTCAAAAACTTTTACATCTGGCCGGTTCCGGCGCTACAATAATTTTTGAATCTCACCTTCCCGAAGACGTTCCGGGCTGGGGACATTTGACGCGTCGGCGTGAGGAGTTTAAAAAACTGCTTTCGGAAATCAAACTTAATGAAGTGAAGAAAAATTTGACGGAGGCTAAGATCGGTATAGGCCGTATATTAGTGGGCGGCGGCGAAGAGGCTCTCGAATTTGCCGGCATAACCCGCGAACGGATGACGGATCATTCGGGACTTTTTTTCATACGCCGGGCATTCCGCGGCGGCAAATATTATTTCATCGCAAACCGGCACGAAACGGATATTAACGGCTGGGTAACTATAGCATATCCAGCAAAATCGGTTGTAATTATGGATCCGCTTACAGGTAAAACCGGCATTGCTGCCGTTCGGAAATACAACGGTTTGACTCAGGTGTACCTGCAATTGACGAAAGGCTCTTCGGTAATTCTGCGTGCATTTGAAAGCCGCAAGGTGCGGGGACGGGAATGGAAATACAGGGAAGTTGAAGGTCCCTCAACCGAGATTATTGGTGATTGGCACGTGACATTCATACGCGGCGGCCCGGTTCTTCCCGCATCTTATACTGCAGTTAAACCGGGATCGTGGACTGCGGCCCCTGATACCGACGCGCAGAGGTTCGCGGGTACGGCAAAATACGAAATAACTTTCGATGCTCCCGGATCGAAAGGCGGGAGCTACTTGCTTAATTTGGGGAAAGTCTGTCAAAGCGCGCGCGTAAAACTTAACGGAAAAAACCTGGGCACATTGATCATCCCGCCGTTCAACCTGCCGGTAGAATTAAAACCTGCCGGAAACCGTCTCGATGTTGAAGTAACAAACGTTTCCGCAAACCGGATACGCGATCTCGATCGTCGCGGCGTAAAGTGGAAAACCTTTCATGATATTAATTTTGTAAATATAAATTACAAACCGTTCAACGCCGCAGATTGGCCGCTGTACGATTCCGGGTTGCTGGGACCCGTTACCGTAAGCCCGGTCGGAATAATAAATAAAACGGAATTGGATAAAAAAAATTAATGCTAAATTATTGACTATGTACTGAAACGCAAGCAGTCTCCCGGTTTGTAATATTATATTTGCTAAAGGATGTCATGGCGAGCAGAATTGCCTTCGGAAGGCACATAGGCGTCAACTAAAATAGGTATAAAAAACTATTTATAATTAAAATAAAAGTAAAAAATGTTTATGACGGAATGAAAAATGTAAAGATAAGGTTGATAATCCGAATGGATCGCTTTGCGATAAACCTCTCCCTTTTTAAGGGAGACCTGGCTGTCGCCTGCCTTTCCGGTAGGCAGGGGTAGGGGAGAGTTCGAGGGAGTCATAGTCTCCCGAACCCATCCCCACCCTTCCCTTGGAAAGAGAAGGGCTTATCGGTAGAGTCGACTTTGGCTTTATTATGTTGTCAATTACTTAAAATTCGACGAATTACAATTTAATATATTAAAATTAAGTTGGCGCATTTGAGCGGCAGTTAGGGTCAGGTAAGTCCGCTAGGTATGACATGAACTAAAGTAAATAAAAATACTGCCTAAATACATATTATAAGGAAAACCATCGTGAATTCTCTTCGACTACTGATTTTCGCATTCGTTTTGGCGGTGCTTTGTTTATATGCGCAAAGCCACGATCCGCATTATAACATAACCGTTTTATCCAAGGAAAAAAAGATAATATTAACCCGCGATAAAAAGCCCGTAATGGAGGTAGACAGCATCCAGTTTAATTTCATTTCTCCTTCCGAGATGAAGATAAACAATCAGAGTGCAAATCGCATAGAGTTGGGTCTTAAATATTTAAATGTTTCTAATCCGGATAAAGTTAATTCTTATAACGATTACACGGTAAATGTGAATATAGATAAGATTGACGGAGGATGGCACATACATGCGATGCCTCACTGGGCAGGCGATGTTTCAATTTATTTAAAATGGCTTCACGGGCATTACTTCGGAATCCGGGAGAACCTTGTTCCGGATAATCATAAATCTCCGGACATTACCGGTTCGGTACAGTCATTCGACGTAAGAGGCGAAGGCAACAGGTATCACGAAAACTTCGCGTCCGGCTGGTCGGCATTCTTCTTCAACAGCCTGGGCTATGCTTCCTTCTTCAACACTTTAACCGAAGGACAATATCAATTTGCTGTAAACGGAAAAACCGAAATTTATCACCGGACGGGTAATTTGGACTGGTATATATTTACCGGAACAAACGGCGATGAAATTATGAAATCCTATTACAAAGTTATAGGCGCGCCTAAATACGTACCGGCCTGGGCATGCGGGATATCAATATGGCGGGATCAGGACTGGAAGGGAAAAGAAGACGTGCTCAACGATGCCGAACAAATGACCGGCTTAAAGATACCTTTAACGGCGATAATGGTAGACAGGCCCTACAGCAACGGCATCGACGGCTGGTCAAAGATGGATTTCGGTCCTTTATTCGGCGATCCGGGCGAGTGGATACACGAACTGAATGCGGATTATAACCTACGTTTTATGACATGGGTAGCGCCCTGTACGTTCGGCGATACCAGCATAATCAAAGGAATGCCCGGCCATCACGGCTACATAGATCTCAGCAATCCCGAAAAAGTAGCGGTGTTCGACAGCGTTCTCTTAAAGAACATCTACAATTACGGCGTCCAGGGGAACAAGATGGACAGGGGCGACGAAGTTTTTCCCGTCGAAGAAGAATGGCACGACCGTACCCCGGAATGGGAAAGAAGGAATAAATACATTTATTTATATGCAAAGGTAATAGGTGATGTCCTCGAGAAAAAGTGGGGCAGGGATAATTTCAACTACGCAAGGGCCGCGATGCAGGGCAGTCAAAAATATATGAGCGCTTTATGGGGCGGAGACAGCCGGGAAAGCTGGGACGGTCTTGCTTGCAGCGTCGCCAACGCAATGCGCTGCGGCTTTATAGGGTTTCCCGACTGGGGCAGCGATGTGGGCGGATACCTTGGCGACAACGGGTACGAACCGGAAGAACTATACTCCCGGTGGCTGCAGTTCGGAACGTGGTCGGGCATGTTCGAAATAAAACTGGACGGCGGCGGGGGAAGAGGTAAAGACCGCGCCCCATGGCATTACGGGAAAACTTTGCAGGATAATTTCAGACGGGCCTGCGAAGAAAGATTGGAAATAGCCCCGTACGTTTTCTCACAGCTTAATACTTCCGCGGAAAACGGCGTGATGATGAAACCCCTGGCTTATGTATACCCGGAAGATCACAATACTTACGGCACCTGGAACGAGTACTGCTTCGGCCAATCGTTCCTTGTTTCCCCGGTAACCGAACCGGGCAAACGGACGCAAAATATTTACCTTCCTTCCGGAGTTTGGTACGACTGGTATTCTCCGTCAAATGTCTTTAAGGGCGGAAAGTGGTATAATTTTAAACTAACGGAAGACCATATTCCCGTATTCGTCAAACAAAATGCAATTATATTAACGGGGAAAAACTGGCTGAACGGCAGCTCGCTTAAGTGGAAAGATCCGGCGGAAAAGGATTCTCCGGAATTGATTATAAACGTTTTCCCGGGTAAGAATAATTTTAAAAACAATTTTACTTATGTCGACAGGTTCGACAAAGACAATCTTAAAAATATTTCCGTCGCACAAAAAGGGAATAGCCTTACGCTTAATGTTCCCGCACTCGGCTGCCCAAGTAAAATTATAATTTACAACACGGAGGTAAAAGGAAAACCGGTCGTAGACGGGAAACAGGTTACGGCCGGAGCAGGACCGAATACTTCCATCGAAATCGGTCTTTCGAAAATGAAGGAATAAAATATTAGTATTGAGAGATAACCTCGACCGGGGGTGGTTGTGTGGGGTTGGCCGCAGGTTGTTGTTGGTGGTAGGTGGTGGGTTGACATGACAAATCTGCAGGTAGGTTCATCATTCTGCATTCGATTGTTCAATTATTCAAGTATTTTCATACCAAGCAAAATTCAGAATACAGAACAATTGAATAGTGAAGTAAGAATGTTGTTCTCGAGATCGGGCGGTAGGTTGTAGGCGGTTGATTGTTGTTGTCTTAATTATTTAATGATTACGGTGACTGAGCTTGCCTGCCCGTCCGGTAGGCGGGTCGAAGTCACCGTGCGGTAATTCGAACAGCTAATGCTTAGACGGCACAAATACCTTTTTTATCCCGCTTATTAAACAATTAAAATCATAAAGACCGGATAGTTATATGAAATATATAATTTTAATGTTCGTCTTTTTCATCGGGACATCGACGCAGAGTTACTCACAGCAAACAATAAAAACTCGATTCAGTCATCCCGGCATAATTCGTTATGATCATAATGCGTTTTTTATCAACGGCAAAGATACTTTCATATACAGCGGAAGCTTCCACTACACCCGCTGCGATACCGTTCAATGGACGGATATACTGCAGAAAATAAAAGCTGCGGGGTTCAACACTATTGAGTCTTATGTCCCGTGGAATTTTCACGAGCAGATTGAAGGTAAAATTAACCTCGGTCTGCTGGATAAGTTCCTTGACGAATGCCGGCGGATGGGTTTGTACGTGATAATCCGTCCGGGTCCCTACATTTGCGCCGAATGGGATGCAGGCGGCTTCCCCCGTTGGCTGGCAGGGAAAGACATCGGTTTTAGAACGGCATCGCCGCAGGATATCTACTGGTCCAGGT
>JBJKOY010000150.1:0-2494 GCA_046706945.1 Ignavibacteriaceae bacterium
TCCGTCATTGCGGTTTGGGTAATTTTTATCATATTTTTACTTATAAATTTTCAATTCTTATAAATTTCAAACCTTTTTAATAATTTATCTTAAGAATTATGATCCTATTCTTTTTAATCTTCTTTTCCATATACGCCGCCGTAAATTATTATGTGTTTATCAGGGGGTGGCAGGCTCTGGAGGGACTTCCGCATTTAAGGATTTTATATGCGGTTGTTTTTTTAATCCTGTTTGCTTCATATATACTGGCAAAATTTCTAACGGAATATATTCCCGGATTTCTTTACGACCTGATGCTGTGGCTCGGATCTTTCTGGTTCGCTTTTATGATTTATTTCCTTTTGTCTATTATTTGCATCGATATAATAAGATCCGTCCTTTTCCAATTTCACCTTATGCCGGATTTCGTCGGACAAAATTATCTATTCGTAAAACATATGCTCGGAATAGCTGTGCTTTTAATGGTGAGTCTAACAGTCTTATACGGATATTTAAACACTACGAAATTGCAGGTAAAAGAACTGAACTTAACATTACATAAAGGCAAATCCCAGCTTAAGTCGATTAATGCCGTAATGGTTTCCGATATTCATCTGTCCCCGATGGACGACGAACGTTTCCTTTCTCAAATAGTGAATAAGATAAACCGGTTAAAACCGGATATTGTCTTTATAGCCGGCGATTTATTCGACGATAAGGCTCAGGTTTTAAACGAAAGAAATATCGGCAAAGCCTTATTCGAACTGAATCCCAAATACGGCGTTTATGCTTCCACGGGGAATCACGAATATATTAATGGGATAGACAGCGCCGTCGCTTACATGACGAACCATAATATAAAAGTGCTGAGGGATAGTTCGGTTTTAATAGATAATTCATTCTATATCGCGGCCAGGGAAGACCGGAGCAAGAAGCAGTTTACCGGGAAAGACAGGAAAAGTCTGGAAGAAATTCTGGGAGAACTGGACAGGAACTATCCGGTTATACTGATGGATCATACGCCGTTCGGACTGGGAGATGCGGAGAAAAACAATATCGATCTGCAGTTATCCGGTCACACACATCACGGCCAGATGTTCCCGGCGAACCTTATTACGAAAATGATCTACGAGGTAAGCTGGGGTTATTTGAAAAAGAATATGACCCAGTATTACGTGTCTTGCGGGGTAGGTACGTGGGGACCGCGGGTAAGAATCGGAAGCAATTCGGAAATCGTCAATCTACAAATTGCGTTTGCCGACTGACATAACTCTCTACTTCCACTGAAATTCGGTTTTACTTTCGACAATATCTCCCGATATATGGTCTTTAATGCGGATGGCCAGCTCGTATTCCCCGGGAGGGTATTTGTTCATATCAAGCTGGAAGTACATTCTCGGGCTGCGGTCCTTCGATTTGTAATCAGAAGTAATGGTAATTTGTTTTTCCTTTCTACCCAATCCGAAAACGCTCATAAGGGAATTGACTGCATTTGCAAGATCCGAATGAGCTTCTTTCCTTGTTATTATCAGGCTTTGCGAAAAGCTTGAGATGCCTTTGCCGTCGGCCGGCAGGTTGTATATTTCATAATATACATACATAGGCAGTCCGGGATAAAAAATATTAGCGGGATTCGGGAAGATCGAATATTCGCCCCTTTTAACCGGAGCTGGAAGAGAATCGTTTTCGGTTATATTGTAGGCCAGCATTAAATTACTTATATCCGGTTTTACCGCGCTGAATTTCCTAACGTTAAAAAGAAAATGGTTTGTAGAAACTCCATTATCTTTTTTTCTTATTATCTCGAAAGCAAACTTCCCGGAGTCGGGCCACAAGGTCATCATCTTGCTGTTCGTATAAAGATCCTTTTCGCCGGGAAGGTCGATAATATTGGCTTTATTAATGCTTGAGACAATGCCCCTCCCTCTGTGGACTGGGTTAAGGTTTAAATCATAAAAAAACAGTCCCCATTCGTACGGTACGCAGATATTTTTTTTAAGACTGTCGTTCGCCTTCATTCCGTAATCGACGTATACATCTGTAAAATCGTAATTTCCTTCCTGCCGGTTTTTGAACTGAACGATCTTATACGGGATCTTAAAAACAGGGCCTTCGAATTTGGGCTTATAGGCCGTATATTCCGCCTTTCTCAGGTAATTTACATAAAAGTTCGTCGCTCCGGAAAACTGGGAAGTATAATGTTTTCCGTCGTAAGGCTCGTTAAAAACATAATTGCCGGACATAAATCTGTCCGTAAAACCCAGCGTAAAATTATCGTAATACCATACATCGGTCTTTACGCTTATCACGCCGCCGCCGTCTCCTTTAATTAAAGGCCTGTACTTTATCTTTTTATCCGGCCACCCGTACCTGAGCATCATTTCGCCCCTGTCCGTTTTCCAGCCGGGTTCTTTTTTATCTTTCACGCCGAATTTTAGATCCGCATAGGCCATTCTCGAATAATGTTCAACAAGCCTTTCGTTATAATTGGTAAGGTACAGCGGGTCGCTGTATT
>JBJKOY010000151.1:0-1629 GCA_046706945.1 Ignavibacteriaceae bacterium
ATTCAAAAGTTCAGGAAGCGTCTCAAATAATGGAAGGATTGATTAAAGACGGCATCATTTCATCCAAGCCTTTTGCCAATTCAATCAGCTTCGATGCTTTCGATCTGTGGCATTACTACGGAAGGACCGCGAAGTTCGGCGCCTATATGGGCGGACCGGATTTCGTCCAATGGCACGGAGTCTATCCGCTGCTTGCACAGCTTCAAAAAGTTAAGGAAGAAGCCGCCGCACTCAGGGCCGCACATAAGCGCGGAGGGAAATGATGAGCAGTATAAATATTTTTCACTTGGCCGATATAAAACTTCCCATGGCTAAGAACCGTCTGCTTCTAATCTTTGTGGGAATAAACTTGATGTTTACAGGAATAGACGTTGCTCTTGCCCATTCCATAAACGACTACATTCCCGTTTACGAATGGATACCGATAATTTATTTTCCATTCGGCGCGATTTCATGCCTGGTAATAGCTTTCCAGTCCCGGCCTAAGAAATGGACCGCGCTGACCCATATTGCTTTGATGATCATCGGTATTATGGTAGGAGTACTCGGGACGGCATTTCATGCCTACGCCGTCCTGAATCCCGAAGGATATTTAACGTGGGCTTGGGTCGTATTCGGCTCCCCGATTTTAGCACCTCTTGCTTTTGCCGGAATTTCTCTGCTCGGGTTATACGCAATAACCGAAGAAATTAATGATGAGCCCGGAACGCTTAATGTACCTGGGATCGGGGTTTTTAAGGCTCCTATTTCAAGAGACAGGCATTTTTTATGGCTTGTGGGTTTAGGCTTTGCCGCAAGCGCCTTAACTTCCATGATCGACCATGCCCAGTACGGTTATACATTTTATAAAATGATTCCGATAGTTTTCGGTATATTTGCGGCGACGGTTGTTATCTATCTTGCCGCGGCAAATGAATGGTCAAAGGGGGACGAAACCGTTTATTTCTGGACTATGATCTTCGCAGTTATCGTAGGCGTACTCGGTTTCGGTTTTCATCTTTCTTCGGATCTGGCCGGAACGGGCGTTTTAAGTCTTGAAAGGATCCTGGCCTTCGCTCCCGTTTTAGCTCCGCTTCTATTCAGCGACCTAGGCATGCTCGGGCTGCTTGTTGTGGCCGAAGAAAGCGAATAAAAAACCGGTTTATAATTAGTTATATTGAAGATGAGCGGGGCCGTATATTCATCAATTGCCGCACAGCGGCAGCGTGAACCTGAGTACGGAACCGTTTTCCGCTTCGGATTCCACAAAGAATTCGCCCCTGTTCATCTCGATAAATTCTTTGCATAGTATTAAACCGAACCCGGAGCCGTTTTCGTTTTCAATTCCGGCAGTTGAAATTATTTGATCAATCTGAAATAGTCTCGATATCGTCGCGGGATCAATTCCAGTATCGTTTTCCCCGATGTTAATTTCCGCAAAGCCGTCCTTTTCTCCCGCGGAAATTATCACTTTACCTCCTTCGTAGGTAAAATTAATCGCATTGGATATAAGATTTCTAAAGACCGTTTCAACCATATTCAGATCGGCATATACCTTTATCTGGTTTGAATTCTTAAAATCCAGAGAAATGTTTTTAGATAAAGCGTTGATTTTATACAGATCCATGATTTGAAGTATTACCGAAGTCA
>JBJKOY010000152.1:0-15100 GCA_046706945.1 Ignavibacteriaceae bacterium
TTCCGTAAATAAATTTTACCTTCTCACCGCCGCCGAAAACCCTTGCGCCTTGCTTTAATTCAAACAGGTTCAAATCCAAACCGGCAACAAAACAACCGCACCTTTCGGCTATGCCGTTGGAAAGCCACCCGTTCCCGCAGCCTACTTCCAGAACGTGCCGGGCCTTATTCTTTAAAATACGGCGCTTTAATTTCTCGAAGGATTTTTTCCTTAAATCCCATTCCGGTTTAAGCGGATGATCATTTCTTACCGAAGGCAGGTGCTTTACTTCGGAATCGGAATAAATGCGTCCTTCTTTTTCTCTTACCGCCAGGTATAATTTTTCGTTAAAATTTCCCGGGCCTGTTTCCGAGAGTAAATACACGCCTTCGGTTCTTTGTGATGAATCCAGTCCGGACATATTTATCACAGCTTTTAATATCGTTATACGCTAATATTAAAATTAAAAAAAATTTAACAATGTTTGAATCGGTTAGAGAAGCTTTCGATCTGCAGTCGGAATTATTCGACGGTTACGAAGAGGGGAACGTAATACTTAAGAGTATGCGTGCCGCCGTAAGAGAGCATATGCTCCGCCATCTGAAGGATAACAGCCGCGTACTGGAACTTAATGCGGGAACCGGTTCGGACGCCGTCTTCCTTGCTGAAAGAGGATATTGCATCCACGCGGTAGATATATCGAAGGGCATGCTGAACAAATTAGAAGAGAAGATCGACGCAAAAGGGCTACGCGATAAAATATCGTTCGAGAAATTATCCTTCACCGAACTGGACCGGGTGAAAGAGAAAGACTTTGACTTTATATTTTCCAATTTCGGCGGATTGAACTGTACGGACAGCCTTAACGAAGTAACCAGGCATTTTAAAAATATACTTAAACCCGGAGGCAAAACAACCTTGGTGGTTATGCCGCCCGTCTGCCCGTGGGAAATAATATTGGCATTGAAAGGCAGGTTCAGACAGGCCTTCAGGAGACTGCACGCAGGCGGCGTAATAGCGAATATAGAGGGAGTTGAATTCAAAACTTATTATCATAGTTTGAAAAAACTTAAAAAAGCTTTGCCTCCCGATTTTAAATTAATTGAAGCGCAGGGGCTGTCGTCCGTTACCCCGCCGCCTTATGCGGTTAATTTTGCCGAAGCACACCCGCATCTATTTTTGCTGCTTGAACGGACGGACAAGCTGCTGTCTCACGTTTTCCCGTTCAACAGGTGGGCCGATCATTATATTGCCACCTTTGAACTGATCCGAAAATAGAACTCAAATAAAATTTATTAAATGCATATATTAATAGTTACGCCGGGATTCCCTGAAAACGAAAGCGATACAAGCTGCATCCCGCCTTTGCAGGAATATCTTAAAGAATTAAGATCGTCTTACCCCGGGTACGGTATTTCCGTTATTGCGATTCATTATCCTTTTAAAAAATCGGTATACGAATGGAACGGAATCACAGTTCATGCATGCGGCGGAAAAAACAGAAAGATGCCGTCGAGAATATTTACCTGGATAAGCGGGATACTAACTGCGTTGAAAATAAACAGGAAAACAAGAATCGAAATTGTCCACAGTTTCTGGCTGAACGAAACCGCTTTGCTGGGAAGCGTTATATGCAAATTGCTGATGGTGAAGCACGTTTCAACGCTGATGGGGCAGGACGCGAAGGAAACAAATAAGTATATAAAGATATTAAATATAAAAAATATTTTTACCGTCGCGGTTTCCGATTTTCAGGCCGGTGTATTTAAGCAGTCCGGTAAATCCGGTCCGGACAGTATCGTCCCCTGGGGTATAAAATCTTTCCCGGTCTCAAACGGTGAAAGGACCATAGATATAGCCGGCTCAGGTTCTTTGATCCCGCTTAAGAATTTCGAATTGTTTATAAATATTATCAAAGAATTAAAAAAGGAATTTCCCTTAATCCGGACCGTTATTATGGGGGACGGTGAACAAAGAAAAGAACTTGAAGAAATAATTTCTGAATACGGTCTCGGCGAAAACGTAAAACTGGCAGGCCATATTAAGCGCGAAGCCGTCCTTTCCGTAATGATGAAAAGCAAAATACTCCTGCATACGTCCCGTTACGAAGCGTTCGGGTATGTAATAGCGGAAGCTCTGGCGGCCGGCTGCTATGTGGTTTGCCGTCCGGTAGGATGCGCGCCGGAATGCGAAAAAGTAATTACGGTAAACGGTGAAAACGATTTCATTTCTGCGGTTAAAGAAATTATGGCGAAAGAAAAAATATTCGAACCCGCGAACCCGTTCCCCGTAGAGAAGACCGCGGAATCTTATGCGGGCATCTATGAAAACTTATCCCGAAAGAAAATTTTAAAGATTGATCCCTAATATATATTTTATGAGAATAGTATACGACCTCACAACGTCTATCTAAGTTAATTATTAAATTAAACCATAATTTTATTCCTATTGTCCATGTCATGCTTATGCGCTTATTTAAAAATATCATATTTATAAATTTGATTTTAACGCTGGTATTATTTTCTCCTTCTTCCTCACTAGCATGTGCTTGCGGGTGTAATGTATTTTCAGTCGGCGGCCGTTGGATGATGGCTATTTCTCCGGGATTCAGATTTTTCTGGACATACAATTACATGGACCAATATCAAAATTGGTATAATTGGAACAGTGCTGCTGCGGGACTTAACGGCGACAAAGTTATCAGGTCGGAATTCTACACTCTTAGCGCCCTGTATACCATAAACAGAAGCTGGGGAATTATGCTTAAAGCTCCTCTATGGAATCGGTACTTCCGAACAATCGACGATGACGGCGGTTTGGCCTCTGTCAGCCATCTTTCATTGGCGGACACAAGATTGATGGGTATATATACCGGTATTTCGGAAGATATGTCGATCGGGATCCAGTTCGGTTTAAAATTACCTACCGGGCCGTACAACTTGTCTTTAATGGATAGAGATACTCAAATCGGCAGCGGAACAACGGACCTTTTGCTCGGCGGCTACTGGATGCGCCAGGAAAAAGACTGGGGATGGTACGCGCAAACAATGTGGCAGCATGCATTTAATTATAAGGACGCATACCGGCCCGGCGACAGCTTTGATTTTGCATTAGGCGCGCATTATGATAATTTACTTCCCGGGTACAATATTTATCCGATGATGCAGTTTGCCGTTTCGTACCGAAGCTCCGACAGCGGTTTAAATGCAAGTCCCGGAAATACCGGTTATTTTAGACTTTATGTCTCCCCGGGAGTTGAGGTAAAATTAAGCCCGCAAATTCAGCTTTACGGCGACATAAAAATCCCGCTGATTACACACGTAACCGGTTACCAGCTTGTTGCACCTGCGTTGGTAGACGTTACAATCGGATACAAAATCTAAATTAACATTCAAACTATTCCATACAATTAACATTGATAACCTCAACCTATAGACATATATTATGCCCGAGGCCGGATTTTCGAATATTCAAATAATTTATTATGAGAAATATAATTGCGTGTGCATTATCCTTATTCCTTATTTGCTCATTAATGTACGGACAGCAATTAAACAGCAGACAATTGGATTCGTTGTATTATAACGTTGTTAAGATAAGGATGCCCGGTCATTTGAGAAATAAATTTCAAAAATCCCCTGCTTCAACTTCTCATATAAAAAGTGCCGCCGGTTATTTTAGTGCGGTCAGGCTTTCATTAAGACTTTTTAACGAACAGCAGCGAGGCGTATTGCTGAAAATTCTAAGCAGACCTTCGGCTGATACTAGTTTTGTCTCCCCGGAAGGCCGTTTCAGGATACACTATTTCTTATCCGGGATTAATGCACCTACCTATAATCTTCAGCTCTTTGCTGAAGCGTGCGATTCCGTTTATAATTTTGAAGTTAAGTATGTCGGTTACCCTCCTCCGCTCCCTGATGACAGTGCCGGAGGAGATAATCGTTATGATGTCTATATAATGAACATAGGCAATGTTTACGGCTATACTGTCCCCGATTCGGAAATTATTCCGGGTTCCCATAGGTATACTGCATTCACGGTTGTTAATAACGATTTTACCGGATTTTATACTACCGGTATTAATGCCGCAAGGGTTACCATAGCACATGAATTTGCTCATGCTATTCATTTCGGCATATTTGATAGAACGCTTGAAGACGAATTCTTTTATGAACTTTCCGCAACTGCTATGGAACATTTTGTCTTTGGCACTATTAAAGATTATCTCCAATATCTTCCCGATTATTTCAACAATACGCAAAACAGCTTCGGCCTTAACGGAACAATTCAGGAATTTGCTTTAGGAATTTGGAATATTTATCAGAAGGACAGGTTCGGCTTTGGAATTATTAAAAGAGAATGGGAGCTGATGCCGCAGATGAGGGCAATGGACGCGATAAATACCGCTATTCAGGAGTACGGCTCTTCATTCGCAACCGAACTAAATACTTTCGGAATCTGGATGTATTATACAAATTTCCGGACAATTCCCGGAAAATATTTTGAAGATGCTGCTTATTATCCCGTCGTTACCCCAGTAACTACGTTAAAATTTGATACCGGGTTGTCGACCGTACTGGGAACTGGGCCTTCATCCAACTGTTTCGTTACTATAGCAAATTCTTCTAATACAGATACACTAGAATTTATTATAACAAATTCCGATGTTCAGGACGCAATTGACAGCACCGAGAACTTTTATTCAATTAATTTTAGAATTCTTAATCATTACGTTGAAGGAGCTGAAAACATAAGAAACTATTATGTTGTATTTAATGCAAAGAATGGAGCTTTCTGGACTACTGCCGAAGTTCTGAACAACCGGATTGTTATCCCGGGGCAAAACTTAGCTGGACAAATAAATTTCTCTTTCCCTTCGCCGTTTAATTATGGAAAGGATCCATTTATTTATGTCCCAGTTAATCAAGTTGATAATTCGGATGTTCAATTTAACGTTTATTCCATCACAATGAATCTAGTCTTTTCTTCATATGAGACCATCAGTTACTATAACGGTGAGAAAGTTGTAAAATGGAATGCAAAGAATTCGAATAATAATAAATTGCCAACCGGAGTTTATATTTATGTTGTTAAAAGCGGCGATATGGTCGGTAAGGGTAAGTTGGTCATAATAAATCAGTAAGATGTTTTTAATCACTTATTTATTATTACTATTTTGAATTCTTAATCCCAAAAGAGATATTTGTAAAGTTTTTATGTTTAAAGTCTTAGATAAATACCGCAGCACTTATATAACGGCATTGCTGGTGCCGTACCTGTTTTTAGTAGGACTTTCTATCTTCCATTACCATCATGTCGATATACAGGGCGGTAATTATAAAATAGTAAGACACGTTAACGACGGGACGGCAAATCCTTCCGACAGCCGCGACGACCTGACGCATGAGTGCGTTATCATGCAGTTTGCGGGCACCGTCCTAAATTACAGTTTTTCATATTCGTTAAGCTGCGTTAAAAATACCGCCGGAGAAAATTTTAAACAAACCAGGATAATCACTTTAACTTGCTACCCTCATTATAATTCCAATCCGCATAGAGCGCCTCCTTCAGTTTCTTCTATAATCTAAACGGGAATTGAACCCGGATAACTTCTTCAATTATGCTTTGACTATTTCCCGAACACCCGGCATAGTTGCATACTTATTTTATAGTGTCCGAACACGGATACTCAATAAAATATATTTAAATCATTAAAAAAATAGAGGAAACCGGAATGAACCGATTATTTAAATTTATATTGAAATTAAATCATTTATGCGCTGCGTTAATAATCTTTACTATAGCCGCCGCTTCTTTAATAAACGCGAAGCCTTATTTTAAAGGCGGAGCCGGCAGAAGCAATACAGTCAATTTTAGGGTTACTGTTATTGATTCAACGGAGAACCTTCCGCTGGAGTTTGTTACGGTTATTTTGAAAAAGGCAGACCAGATAATTAATGTGAAATCTACCGACCAGCTGGGGGTAGCGGCCTTCGTGGACGTTGAAGAAGGCAGATATATTTTAACAACAAGCTACGTAGGCTACAAAGGCTACAGCGCCCCGGTAACAATAAACAGGAGAAATAATAATTTCAAAATATTGCTGCAGCAAAGCGCAATAAGTCTTAGCGAGATAGTTATAACGGGAAAAAAATCGACAAACAAAATTTCAAACTTTCTTGATATTAAAACCGGGGTAAGAACAGTTGAGCTCCAGGACTTCCACCCCGCCCCTGCGGCGAGAATGACAACCGTGATACAGGAAAATTTACCCGGGGCGGTAAGAGCGCCGACAGGCGAAGTCCATATCCGCGGGCAGCACGGCGAATATTCTTATTATATCGACGGCATACCGATTCCGCTCGGTGTGTTCGGCGGATTAAACGAAGTTGTTGACCCTTCGGTAATAAATAGTATTACGTTCTACGACGGCGGATTTCCTGCCGAATTCGGAGGGCAAATCGCGGCTATTATCGATATAAAAACACACGTCCCGCCCGGCGGTTTCCATTTAAACCTCTCCAGCTTTGCCGGCAGTTATCTAACATCAAACAACGGCGGACTCGGCAACGGTGTGGGAACATTTAAATCTTTGAACTCCGACGGCCAAAGTATCTCCTTCAGCAACCGTTCAGGCAGGCTCGGTTACTTCTTTACCGGAACGCGGGACGAGACGGACAGAAGAATCGATACGCCGACACCCGTTGTATTTAACGACCACGGGTTTGATTACTTCCTTTACGGAAAAGCGGATTATTTTTTAAGCGATAACGACTACCTGACCACCAACTTAAATTACAGCGAGACAAACACCGAAATCCCCTTCGACCCGGTCGACGGAATTAATTTCGATACCCAGGACAGCTATAATGCCTTTCAGACGCTTTCTTATTACCACACTTTTTCAAACGAGACCGACAGGTCAAGCAATTTGTTCGCGGGCTTATTTATAAGAGAAGGGGGATTGAAATTCGGAACCAGCCCGTTCGACCAGACATTGCTGTACATCGGAAGCGATACCGCCGACGGCTATAGGGTCAACCAGAACAGGAACTTTGTCAGCTACGGTGCACGCATAAAGTACAGCCGGGACCTTTCCCATCAATTCGGCTATGCCGCAGGTCTTGATTTCAGCACAACAAACGGAGCCGAGAAATTTGATTTCCTTAACGTCAACAACAACGGTCCGGTAAACAATGCAAATTTTACCGGATCGGATTTCGGATTATTTGTGGAAACCAATATACATCCTTTCGAGTGGACAAGAATTGAAGCCGGCCTGCGCTACGATCAGCATATTGCGCCGGTTATAAATCTCCAAACACAATTGGAACCGCGGTTGAAGATAAGCTTCTTCCCGGATGATTTTACAACATTATATTTAAGCTACGACAGGCTTTTTATCCCGACCAATATCGAAGGGTTATCTTCAGTCGCGCTTGCCGTGGGCGATTCTGCCCATGCTACTTTTCCCGAGAAAGATAATCTTTACGTGGCCGGCATTATTCATAATTTCTTAAACGGGCTGACGGGAAAACTGGATTATTTTCATAAGGATTCTTCGCCGGGACTTGACGACGAGACCTTGGGCTCAAGTACTATAAGAGTTGACGTCAACATAAACCGTATTTACGTAAGCGGTATCGAGTTAAGCTTAAATTACAGCGATCCTCAAACTCCTTTCTCCGGTTATATAAACGCGTCGATCATTCATGCTTACGGCACGGGACCTGTTTCGGGAGGCTTTCTGCCGGCAGACAACTCCACAACGCCGTTCGACCTGGATCATGATCAAAGATTGTCGTCCGTTATCGGGTTAAACTACCAGCCCTCAAACTGGTTCGTTAATTTGGTAGCAATATACGGTTCCGGGCTGACTAATAATCCACCCGCGTACTATGCTTTTAAGACCGGCTTATTCGATTTTAACACCGGCGCCCATACGGCGCCCTCTTGGATATTTAATTTATCCGGAGGTTATACATTCACGCTCGGAGGCGGCAGCACTATCGAACCGTCTTTAACGGTTACGAACCTGTTGGACCATGAGCATTTAATTAAAGGAGCCTTTTTCAGCGGTGCAAGCTTCGAGGAAAGAAGAAACGTTGTGTTCAAGATTGAATATAATTTATAGTCTATAGGGACTTAGACCGGGATCAATTCGAAGGGAAGGGACGCGGCGGACGAATAAGCTTTAATTCTACCGCACAATGCTCCGAGTCCGCCTTTTATAAATTTGTTCCTTCCGTCAACGGAGATCTCGGTAAAATTTGATAAGTCCGCCCGGATATTTTTTAAGCTGTCTGAAAATGCAGCATCGGCCAAAATAATATTTCCGTTCTTAATTACCATTAAAATATTCCGGGGCTCTATCCCGTAAAAGGAATCGAAAAAATTATCTGCGGTTTTTTCGGCAACCACAATGTCGGCTGCAAAGCCGGGAGCCAAAGTCCCTTTGTTTTTGAGAGCCCAAAAATCGGCCGCCCCGGATGTTACGGCGCGGTACAGCTCGGCGTCGTTAAGCATGCCGGAATTTCTTGCAAAGCGCAAATGGTTCCATATGCTCCAGTCCGCGCTCACGTTCGAATCGGTGCCGAAGAGTATCGTCGTATTATTTTTTAGTTCGTCGACCATGCAGGTGGAGCCGTATAAAAAATCGTTTGAAACCGGGCACCATACCAGCGCTTTAAAACGTTCTGCCTGTTCCGCATCCATTACGATCCCGTGGACCGCGACAACGGGCCTGTTAAACAGGTTCGCGCGGATAAGTTTCTTAATTTCCGAATAAGAGGCGGCATTGGTTCCCTCTCCCACATGAATGACAAAGGGCAGCGAATTCGGTTTTATATTTAATTTTACGAACCAGGCTTTATCCAGCCGCACGGAATGAATGTAGTTATATTCCGAAAAAACTTCTATCGGGTATTTATTTTGCAGCGGGAAATTCCCGTGGTGAACAACGGTAGTTATACCGTTGAGTATATTCTTAAATATTCCGTAAGCGGCTCTGTCCGCAATAGGGATTTTTAAAACCCCGTCGATAATATCCTTGAAGGTTTCGTGTATATCATCGCCCCATTCGATATAATCTTCGTATTTTTTATTTCCCAGCATGGGGAATAAATTAAATTCCAGATGATCGTGGGAATTAATTAAACCCGGGAAGGCAATTGCATTTTCGAAAGGTATAATAACCTCCGCATGTTTTTTTTTTAATTCCTCCAAAGGTCCTTCTTCAAGGACAGCGCCGTCTTTTACCAGGATGCTTTTTTTTTCTTCGGATTCGTAAATATTAAGATTTGCCAGAATCATTCCGTTTTCCGATTAATATTCCGTAAACCAGCGGCAGACCGTAAAATCTCTCGTAAATTTCCAATGCGTTTTTTCCCGCGTAAAAATCTTTCCATCTTTTTGTAATAAAACTTTCCTTAATCTCGATGATTTCCAGTCCGAGCCCTCTGCATATCTTTTCTATTTTATCCAGGTGGTGTACATAATTTTTTATTTCGTAAATTCTGCCGTCCTTTTCAAAAGTTCTTTTGCCTCCCACAGACAAAAGACGCGGGTGCAGATCGGTTACCAGGATTGACCCGCCCGGTTTCAGCATAGTGTTCCAGGCGCGGAAAATACGTCCGATGTTCCTGATCTGGGCGGCGACAAGAGTAGAAAAGATTACGTCGACCGAGCCCGGATTTACCGGGGGAAGCTGATTGCGTTTTAACAGGTAAATTTCCTGGCCGTTGTATTTATTCTTAAGCTGCTCGAGCATGTTCGGAGAAATATCGCATCCTATAATTTTGGCAGGATTATATTTCAGCAGCTTCGCCCAATTCCTGCCGGTTCCGCAGCCGTAATCTAGTATTATTTTGCCGGTCAATCGGGATTTTTCCAGCAGAACGTCCAAAATTTCGTTCTCCGTTATAAATACCAGGTTCTCGTCGCCGTTATCGTAGATATCCGCCCACAGGTCGTAAGCTTCTACGGAATTGAGGGGAAGGTTGAAGAATTTCCGGACACTATGTTTTATGTTTTTTAACAATACATTAAGATTTATTTTGCATTAATTTGTTCGTTGACTTAAAATATATAAAATCTTTTATAATGTTGATGAGATGTGGATTCGGGAGTTAAAGGTATAGGGTATAAGTTATAAGGTATAGGGTATAAGGTATAGGTGAAATATAATTAATATTGCGATGTCTTAATTCATTTGACTTATACCTTATACCCTATACCATATACCAAAAAACCCGGACAAAATTAAATGATTGTTTTTTTTAATCCGAGAAGCGGAAAATATAATCACAGGATTCCCAATTCCATATTACAGGTAGCCGCGTCCATTCACGGGAAATACGGTTATGTAATCGTAGACGGCAATATGGAAAAAGATGCCTGGGGCAGAATAAAAAGTTACCTGGACTCGGGCGGCTATAAGTATTTCTGTTCGACGGTTATGCCGGGTCCGCAGTTAAATCAGGCGATACCCTTTACGAGAAAAATAAAATCCGAATATCCCGGGATAACAATAATCTGGGGAGGATATTTCCCTTCCAATCAATACATAAGTTCTATTAATTCCGGTTATGTGGATTATATAGTAAACGGACCGGGAGACGCGGCCTTCCCGGAATTAATCGGCGCTCTTGAAAAGGGAGAAGACCCCGGCGGGATAAAAAATCTTATTTTTAAAAAAGAAAATAAAATAATTAAGACTCCCAAAGCCCCGCTGATCGAACAGGACGAACTCCCTGAATTACCGTACGATTACCTAAATACTTTTTATCCGCTGGAACGGTATCTCGGTAAAACGCATCTCGGCAGCAGGACATTGGCTTACCACTCAAGCATCGGCTGTCCTTTTACCTGCGCATTTTGCGGGGTTGTCCCGATCTTCGAAGCGAGATGGAAGGGCAAATCCGCGGAAAGGATGTACAGGGAGATTAAATTCATTAAGGAAAAATACGGCGCGGACGCGATAGAATTCCACGATAATAATTTTTTCGTCTCGGAAAAAAGAATAATAGAATTCTGCACTTTAATTAAAAAAGAAAATATGCAGTGGTGGGGCGAGAGCCGCATAGATACAATGGATAAATACGGCGACGGCACGCTTTCCCTGATGAGAGAAGCGGGATGCAGGATGATATTCTACGGTGCCGAAAGCGGAAGCAACAGGCTGCTCGCGCAAATGGATAAAGGCGGAACGCAGACCGGCGAACAGCTGGTGCGGTTCGCGGAGAGAATCAAAAGATTCGGCATAATACCGGAATATTCTTTTATCCTGGGGTTCCCCGCCGAAACGCCTGAAAAGGTGACGGAGCAGATCGAAGAAGAAATTAAGTTCATTAAAATAATCAAAGAAGTAAATCCCGAAGCGGAAATTATAATCTATATTTTCAGCCCCGTCCCTACGGAAGGATCCGAACTGTTTGATTTTGCGAAGAAGACGGGGTTTAAATTCCCGGAAAGACTGGAAGACTGGCTCGAACCAGAATGGGAAAAATTCGATCTGCACAGAAATCCTCTCACGCCATGGCTTAGCCGTAAAATGGTGAAAAAGATACACAATTTTGAGACCGTGTTAAACGGATATTCCCCGACCGTATCTGATTATAAACTTACCGCGCCGCAAAGAAAAATTATCAGTATGCTCTCTTCGTTCAGGTACGGTATGAATTTCTTTGCTTTCCCTTACGAAATAAAATTTCTCCAAAAATTCTGGCTTAAATACAGGAAACCCGAAGCCGAAGGCTTTTACATGCAGTAGTTATTGAGATAGATAGGGCCTTTCTTTCCTTAAGTAAGGCAGTATCCGGAAGCGGAGCATTAAAAATTTAAATGAATAAATTATCAGGCGGGGCAAATCCGGCAGGCCTTTTTTACGGATTGCCTTATTAATCCGGTATTCCATATGAACGAACCTGTGAAGCAGTTTGTAGAATTTTTTACCGTAAGTCCCGGAGAACATCATATCTAGATCATCCGAGTCCGTCCAATTTGTTTTCCCTTTCATCTCCCGCTTGACTTTTTGATGGAATGCGGTGCCGGGCAGCGGATAAGAAACAGAGATGCCGATGTCGTCGGGCAGGTTATCCGTAATCATTTTGCGGGTTAGTTTTATATCGTTCCAGTTTTCGGATAAATAACCGAACTGGACGAAGAAAGCTATTTCTATGCCCAGGCGGCGGGCCGACTTTACACATTCGTATATCTGCTCTACCGTCGTACCTTTATCCATTGCGTTTAATATTTTCTGGCTCCCGGATTCTGCGCCTATCCAGATTGTTTTGCAGCCGGATTCCTTCAAATCCCGCAGCGTATTCCCTTTAATCAGAAGATCGGGCCTTGATAAACATTTATACGGCAGTACAGAATTTCTTTTTTTCAGTTCAGCGGAAAACTCGCCGATCCAGTTGGTCCTTAATCCGAATATGTCGTCGGTGATCCATAGGTGATCGGGCCGGAAATTGTCTTTTAAATACCTGACATTCTCCGCGGCGTGCGCCGGGGAGAGCGACGAATAAGTCCGCCCGTACAGCGGTTTTGCGCACCAGTTGCAGCCGTAAGGGCAGCCCCTGGTCGTGGAAATATTCAATGAAAAATAACCGTGATTCCGGAGCCAGATATTTCTGTACGATTCTATATCCGCAAATGAATAATCAGGGTCGGGAATGGCGTCCAGGTTGGATATTAAATCCCGGTTCCCGGTCTTATGTACGCAACCGTCCTTTATAAATTTCAAACCTTTTATTTCGTCTCTTGCCGAGTAAAAAGATCCGTTTTCAAAAGACTCCGCCACTTCCTTAAGTGTTTCTTCGCCTTCGCCGCAGATTATGCAATCGCATCCTGCTTTAAAATATTGGTCCGGAAAGTCGGCGGCATCCGAACTGTAAACTACTACCGGGATGAAGTAATCTTTTGCTTTTTGAACGGCTGCCGTTGCGAAATCGCGCATTTTGGAAAGACACATTTTCGTAAGATAGTTGAACTCGTCGTCGTATATCAGAAGCATGTCGGGTCTTACTTTATTAATAATTTCGATAAATTCATTTACGCCTTTGCCGAGCATTGCATCGTAAAACAAAACTTCATGACCGTTCTTTTTAAGGACCGCGGCCGCGTACAGCGAGCCCAGGGGAGGGTAGGGCATGTTCCTCTTCGATTCTTTTTCATCCAGAACCCTGAAATAAGATTGTCCTATTAATATTCTCATAGTATTATAACTTTAAAAAATGGCCGAGCGGCTAACCGCTATTAAGCAGGGGGAATTAAGATGTCTGCACCTGTCTCTTTAATTGCCGGTTGTCTGCCTGCTGTTTCCGGTTGAAATATTCGTCGAGAACTTTTTCAAATCTAACGGTAATATTTTTACGGTGGTCGTTTGTATGAAGCTTCAGGCAGTCCGGTTCCAGGAGCAGCGAGCCGCTTTCCCTTGAAATTTCAATTTTGGTCCTGTAAAGCCGTCTGTATATTTTCATTAATAAAAGATTTACGGGCTTCAGCAGCGTAAATTTTGAAGCCTTAAATTTTTCATTTATTAGCCCGTTGTCGAAATTCGGGAAGAAATCTTTTACCCACCTGTTTTCGTCCCAGAACTTTTTAAGCAAGGCGGGGTTTCTTAAAGGACGAAGAGATATAATCTGGTGCGCGGTATAAAAATCGTGCTGGTGCTTTATTTCCAGGTTGTTTTCATCGATCAGGTAATTGGCGCATAGTTCTTTTCTTGAACGGATAAGATAGGTAAAAACATGTATTATAAAATATACTATATAAACGCTGTTCGGTTTTGTTATTATGAAGATGTCTATGTCGTCGTGGTTATAAACACCGTAATGGGAAGTTCCCCCGCTGAATGCTATCATGGATGTAAGGGGAAGCTTACGGAGGAAGCGGAGAAGGCTGCCGGCTTTTTTCCCGATAATTTTTTTCTTATTTGCGTAAAAGTGTGTGTTCCCGGAGTAATTAATAAATAGCTGATCGCCTTTTCCTAAAGCTATGCCGGAGCTAAGGGATTCGTTTACGGTATCTTTTAATTCCGACTCGCTCATCTTTAGATCGAAGATTTGCCTGTGAAGGAGATCAGTCTTGATCCCGCAGTTGAAAATATGCGCGTAAAGAAGAGTTTTTTCAAGGGCTTCCATATTGGTTCTGGCGGCCGGAATACATGCGGGAAATAAATAACCGTCTTTGAGCCTATCGATCAATGCTTCAAGCTGCAAAGCGGTGCTGCCGGGAGAATAGCATATATCGTAGTTAAGAAAATTTTCCCGGTTAATTATTCCGTTTAATCTTTCAAGTCCTTCGAAATAACTTGCCGCATCCGAAGGGTCGATCTTTACGGATAAAGGTCCGGATATTTCCCCGGTGGCCGTATTTCCCGAGCACAGTATCGGAAGGCGGTAGTGCATGGCTTCCAGGACGGGGAAACCGAACCCCTCTTCAAAGCTGGTATGTATAAATCCGGATGCGTTCCGGTAGGCATCGGCAAGGTCTTCATCGTTTACGTAGCCGGTAAATTCTACGTCCGGATGGCCGCGGTAATTAGTTAAAAGCTCCGAAGTCGACTTCGCGCGTATCCAGAGTTCGCCTATAATTTTCAATTTAAAGTCCGACCCGGTTTTCTTCTTCCAATTTAAAAAGCCTTCGACCATGAAATTTAGATTTTTCCGGGGCTCTACGTGGCCTACATATAAAAGGTAGGGCCTGCCGTTCTTTCCGGTCGAGAGTTTATCAACGTTATTTAAATGAAGCTTTGAATATCCCTGCACAATTAAAATATCTTTTTCCTTTACTCCGAGATATTTTACAATGTTTCTCCTGGAATGTTCGCTGACCGTAACGATGACCGGATTATGTTTTAAAGTCCTTTTTAATTGATAATTATAGTAGGCGTTAAAATATTTGGGATAAAACTGCGGATGCGAGATGAAGGAAAGATCGTGTATTATTACAGCGGATTTAATATTTATGCCCGCCGGCATATAATAATCCGGGAATATCATGCAGTCCGGCCCGGTACTTTTGATGTCTTTACCGACGGAATAGTTCCTGTACCAGATTTTTTTAATCCTGGATCTCGGATCTTTTCCGCCGGAACTCCCGGGAGAATTAAAGATTA
>JBJKOY010000153.1:0-1175 GCA_046706945.1 Ignavibacteriaceae bacterium
GCAGGGACAGAATAAACTCCCCAGTGAAAATAAATACCGAACTTGGCATCTTTAAACCATTCCGGAACCGGGTTTGCCTTATCCAATGATTTAAAAGTCGGTTGATATCCCTGCTTTTTTGTTTGGGCGGAAACTTTTAACATCATACCGGAAATAAATATGATTAATAAAAGCCCTATTGAAGAAATTTTTGTTTTCATAGGTAATGTACCTTTAACAGATAATCATTGAGATATTAAGTTCGGTATTTTTTCCAATCAAATTATATTTTATTCTCTCTTTGTTGAGATGAACCTTAATCCTTAAATAATAATTGCGCAAATTCATGCAGACTGCGTCTCCAGCTCTGCCATTCGTGGGCGGTCTTTGGAGAAACATAAAAATGCGCGTTGATCCCTTCCTTTGCTATTGCATCGATATCCTTTTCGGGATCGCCGCTAAAAGGCCCGCTACGAGGTCTTTTCTTCATATTTTCAATTTCCCTGCCGCCGAAACTTACGAATACAAGTTTTACTTTATCTTTAAACCCCGGAGTATTTTTAACATCTTCCGGGCTAATGCTGCCGCCGCTGAAAAGACCGATAGCGGAAAAGATATCAAGATTCTTTAATGTGATCAGCTTGGTTTCAAAACCGCCCATTGAAAGCCCTGCCATAGCGCGATGAGATTGATCGGACAGGGTACGGAAGTTTGCATCAATATACGGTATCAGTTCGTCAACAAGAACAGTCTGAAAAGGTTTTATATCGAAATTTCTGAGGCCCCCTATTTTTACATCGTTGGTCATACCGTAGGTCATTACAATTATGAACGGCTTTGCTTTTCCCGATGCAATAAGATTATCCATAATCAGATTGACCTTGCCCTGGTTCGGCCAGCCGTATTCGTTTTCGCCGTAGCCGTGCTGAAGGTAAAGTACGGGATATTTTTTGTTCAAATCTTTAGTATAATCCGGGGGCAAATAAACAAATGCCCTTCTGGAAGTATTCGTACTTTTAGACGGGAAATAGATCTCGCTTATTTGTCCGTGAGGTACATTTTTCAGTTTATAAAAATCCTGATCATGAGCCGGTATTTCAATACCGCTGCCCCAGCGCATGGCACCGTAATAATATAAGCTGTTGGGATCGGGAACTGCGGCTCCGTCAATCCAGAGCTGGTAATAGTGAAATCCC
>JBJKOY010000154.1:0-1911 GCA_046706945.1 Ignavibacteriaceae bacterium
ATAGTTCCATATACATAACTATTTTTTTAATTTAAGCCGGAGGCCGGATTGAAAATTTTGGCGTTGGAAAAAGAGATCGGGGATCTACCCGAGGAAGCCTTTACCCCTTATTTAAAGAATGAAGCGCGGATAGCATGGGATCTTTATCAAAAAGGAATAATAAGGGAATTATATTTCAGGGGAGACAGGGAGGAAGCTGTTTTAATACTGGAATGTTCCGGAGCAGACGAAGCGCGGGAATACCTTAACGGTCTGCCCCTTGTAAAAAATAAATTAATAGATTTCGAAATTATACCGCTTATTCCGTACCCTGGATTTGAAAGGCTGTTTGAGTAAAAAAACAATTTGCTGATGAAAATGTTCTGGATATTTGTTATTTTAATGTTAAATAATTTTAGAAGAGGCTAATTCTTTTATGCAGTAACCGGAGTAATAAATCTGCACACTAATGGCTTTTTTACCTTTTTCCGATAAGACAATTCCAAAAGGGGGAATATATGAAATCATTAATCTACCTGCCTTACAATTCAATATTACTGTTAATTTTATTAACGTCTGTCCAGGCATTTGGGACTAATGTATTAACCGTTCAGGATCCCGACTACTGGGGAACAAAACCGGGATATATAGACAAAGCAACGCTTGTTGTGGAACCGCACGGCGGATACGTCGAGCAATCCCTTTATCTTACTTATTCCGACCACAACCAATTTGCCGCAGGGAGCAAATTGGAAATTGTTCACAGGTTCGAATTACCCGAAGGCGCTGTTATAAACGATTTATGGCTTTGGATCGGAGACAGCGTTATGCAGGGCGTTATTATGGATACTTGGAAAGCAAGATCGATTTACGACAGTATAGTAGTATTTAAAAGAGATCCCGCATTTTTGTCTAAAGACGGCAATCAATACGAATTACATGTATATCCACTTACTCCGGGCGGGTACAGAAGAGTTAAAATCAATTTTATAACTCCGACAAAATGGTTCGGTAATACCGCAACGGCCGAGCTGCCGCTGAAAATTCTGAATTCCAATAATGATGCTGTAAAACCTTTGGAAATATTCTTTAAAGAATCGCAGAATGTGTGGGGTAACCCCTCGCTGGTTGAATGGCCGAATGCCGCGTTTCAGGATTTCGTCGATACTTTGGGTTATAATTATAAATATTACAAGTTGGAGAATACCGCAAATTTTGAAAGTTTGAACCTTCAGTTTAAGCCGAACTTTGAACATGGTTATTTCGGACAGTGCTTTTTAAATAAGGATAAATCATCCTATTTTCAGGTCGGTTTCACACCGGGAGAATTTTTTAATTTGAAGCGTGACACTTCTTCTCATAAATATCTTATTGGTTTGGATTTGAGCGGTGCATATAATAAAGATTTAGATAAACTAGTTCCGAATTTGGAAAATATCTTGATGAATGCATTGGGCCGGAACGATCAGTTCAAGATAATTATTGCCGGCGCCGGGGAAGAAACAGAACTTTCGGGTAATTGGATAAAAGCCGATTCCGAGAGTATTTATTCGGTATTCGACGAATTTATGAATTCAAGTTTAGCAGATTCAATCAAAATAATAACACTTCCTACGATTGTTTACTGCGATCACGATGCTTCGAATGGGTGGCAGTTTCCAGGTATTGACCAGTTCGCAGTTGTGCAAAACTACTCATCCATCTCTCTTGCGGCAAATTATTTTTCCCAGGCCGATATCATAGCCGCCTACAGGCACGGTTTTGACGATCAAATAAATCAGGCGGATTTGGAACAGCTTCTCCCCCCGCTCGATGATTTTTTTGAAAGGGGAGGAAGATTATTAAGTTATTATGATTACAACAGGGACAATAACGAACTTCTGGCTTCGCATTATATAAACGGATTAAAAACGCTCGCCGCAATTCACAGTC
>JBJKOY010000155.1:0-25718 GCA_046706945.1 Ignavibacteriaceae bacterium
TCATCTTTCTCGGCGACCAGTTGGAGCGGATACAAAGCGCAGATTGAACCTATCATACCGCAGTCGATGCCCCTTGTGCACGAGGCCGGGATTTCTTTTATTAGAAATTTATTCCTTACTTTTTCTATAGACGAATTTATGCTTTCCTGAAAATCGCCAAGAAGCTTTAACGAAGTTTCGTGCTCCTGCTTTCTGCCGGTGATACGGCACATTTCTGCGAATGCGCTTATTCCCGCCAGGGACCAGAAATTGTCCCAGAAATAAAAATCCGCCAGCCCCAAATGCTCAGCACTCAATCCGGAAGGCAACAGGCCGTAGAACGGTTCCTTCAAATATTTTTTCCGCAGAAGCCTGGTTCTTTCGATCCATTTCATTCCTTTTAAAAGATAAGCAAAATTTTCCGAGAAAATATTTTCACTGCCGGTTAGAAAAGCGTTCTGACACACCATCCACAGCACCTGGCCGTTGGAATCCCATTCGCCTTTTTGCGAGCGGAAATACCCGTTCTTATCCTGGTACTTCTTTAATGATTCCAATATCTTTACGGTATATTCCGAATACCCTGCTTTGTCAAGGGCATTTATCATGTAAGCAGCATCCCTTATCCAGAATTGGTGGTAGGTAAACGGACCCGGGGTAATAATGTTCTCGTCATGCAACATTAATAAAGTAGCAACCGAGAACCCGAACAATGAGTTTAATTTACGATCCGGAGTAACGAGGGAAATACCCTGCGATAATTTTTTACTCCAGTTTTCCGCAACTTCGGAAGGCGACGGTATGTCACTGTGAATCACGGAATTATTCAAATTAAAAATGCACTTAACGGAGTAATCCTTTCCGTCTGGTTCAAAATATGCAACGGCGCTTGCCAGGCCGAATTCGCATTTCGATGAATGCGCATGCAGCTTTTTACTTAAAGACCTTGCCGCGTCGCCTTCCGCGAATGACGAACAATGCACCCGCTTCGGAGTACTTCCGAATTTAATAGTGTCTTTTTTATTTACAATAAATATGTTTTCCTCAGGATCGTAACGAATTTCATTGATTAAACTTATCCCTTCGGGATTAAAGGGTCTTATTGAAAAAATAACTGCACAGTTTTCCGGCTTTTTGATAAAAGCATTGATAATCATATCGCTCCGGTAGGTATATGAAATCGATCCGAACTCGTTGCCGTTCTGGAAAACTTTAGTCTCAACCAGCGGTAAATTTCCATATAACGACTGCTTTACATCTTCATATTTTGAAGGAAAAAAGAATTCTTCGCCTGACATGAACCAGATATCGATCGACCACCCGTTCTTGAAAGGGGTTACCATGCCCCTCGGATCCACGATGGGTTCAATTGCGCATTCCGGGTTGCCTATTGCCGTCCAATTACGGTGCGTTACGTTCATAGATAATCCGAGGTGAGATCTTGGGATAAAAGAAAACGATTTGTAATCGTATTGCATTTCAGCCCAATAAGGCAGAATCCAGTTAAGATTGGTTTGAAATACAGTATAATTCATCAGTCCTCTTGAGAGCTGCGTGGTATTAAGAGGTAAAAGTTCAACGGGAAGGTTATCTTTATTTATGCCGCTTATATCGTTTGTAATGCCGAACATTTTTACGGCTTCGAACGGTATTTTGGAAAAAGACAAAAGCCAATAGAGGATTTTTTTTATCATTTGCTTATAAAATTTATTTTAATAATTTATTAAAACAAGCGGAAAAATGTTATATCTTAATAAATCAATCAATTGTTATGATAAGAATTAACACATTAATAATGCGGCGTTTACCTAATTTTAACAAATTTGATTTAAATTTACCGAAAACCCCGGAGTAAAAATGAAAGCCGCCCTGTTTTTTTTAATAGGAATACTTTTAGTAATAATCGAATTCCTCTTCGGAGATAAGAAAGAGAAGCACAGTTACAGGTAAGACGAATTATTCATGCCGAAAGATTCACTTACTAAATTACTGTATACATACTACCCTGCCCGTAACCTGATTCGGCACACTATCCCGGGGCTGCGAATTTATATGCCCGCTCAAAAAGAAATTAGTAAAGCCCTTATTGATTAGATAACGGGTGAAAGTTATATTATATTGAAATTTTTCCTCTTTACTCAGATCTTCATATTTGATCGTTCTTCCGGATTATCCAGATGCTTTAATAAAATTCTTGCCGTAAAAAATAGGGGAGATGCCGAATGGAATATCCGCATATCAATATATTAAGTAATAATCCTTTCACCGCCGAGGGGATAAAATATTTCCTTGTAAGCAATATTCCCGCAGAAATAAATATTATCACATTTAACAATAGGAATAGTTTAAATTTTGCGGAAGTCAGACTTCCTTACGCCGAAATATCAACGGTAAATAATAAAAATGAGGCTAAAATTTTCAAAGAAAGCATTGCGGCTTCAATATTACTGATAGACGATTACTATATACATACAGCGGATGGGCTAGGCCCCCGCGGTACAAACAACATTCTATTATACATTGAAAAATTCCTTAAACCTTTAATTCCATCGGGATCCGATAGATTGAAGACCAGATTCATTATTTATACCGGGGACAATGATATAATTTATTTAAAACAATTAATGGATTCGGAAAGCGCAAGTATTCTTCACAAGACTTCACCTAAAGAGAAATTACTGAAGGCAATCGAGGTAATGAAGTACGGGAAAAATTATGTGGATCCCGGTATCAAGCGTTTAATTTCCGAATACCGGAAATATATTAGCGGTCATCCTTTTCAGAAATTGACTTACAGACAGCTGGAAATAATGGAGTTCATTTCAAAAGGATATAGAAGCAACAAAATCGCAGAAAAGCTTTACGTCTCCGTTTCAACCGAAGAAAAACACCGGAATAATATAAAAGAAAGGCTAGAGGTCAAAAGCGCCGAAGAATTGCGTGAATTAGCTGTTAAGAATAGGAACGAAATTCTTTTCCTGCTTGAATTTTTTAACAATAACGGGAAAAAATGAGAATATAAAAATTATGTCGGTTTCACATGAAATATAGAGCTTTCCCGGGGATTGTATTACTTTTATTTATAAGTACTATTTATCCTCAGACATTGCGCGTTTCGGGAACCGTTATTAATGAGGTGACCGGAATATATATGGAAGATGCAAATGTACTTGTAGAAAATACAAATACCGGAACTGCAACCGATAGTTCAGGGAGATTTTATTTAACATGCGGTATTAAAAGATTTTATTTACTGATCAGCCATATCGGTTTTAAGACCGCAAGGATTTATATTAACCGGCCGGTGCGCGATACACTGATAAAATTAAAGCCGGTTAATTATTTAATGAAGGAGGTACACGTACATTCACCGCCTGAGTATGTCCCGGAATTTTTGGTCGGGCTTCGTAAAGAACAGGTTAAAAAATTTGCCGGAATATCAAAAGACGCATTGAGATCAGTTCAATTATTGCCGGGTGTCAGCAATAATAATGAAGCAACATCAAAGATAAACGTAAGGGGAGGAACTTCGGATGAAAATATAATTCTAATTAACGGTATTGAAATTCACGATCCTTTTCACCTTAAAGAGTATCCGATGACCGGGCTGGGCATATTTAATATGGATATGGTCCGTAAAATCGAGTTTTCCGCCGGCGGTTTTCCCGCGCGTTACGGCGGCGCAATAAGTTCAATGTTGAACGTGGAATATGATCCCGGAAATATCGACCGGTTTTCGTCGAATATCGATATAAGTACTGCGGATATGAGCGCATATCTGCAGATTCCCTTTGGCGGTAAAAGCTCACTGATCGCAGGATTCCGGAAAAGCTTTATTAACCGGATGCTTTATTTGCTTACGCCTAGGGAAAACCTGCCTGAAATATCTTTTTACGACTTTCAGTGCCAATACAATTATAATATTACTCCCAATAACGGCGTTAAATTAAATTTTATAATCTCAAAAGATGTCTTTAACGATTATCCGCATACAGAAACAATACAGCGTTACGAACGCGCATCGGTTTTTAACCTTCCGTCCAACAGATTAGTCAAATATGATAAATATACATCGGCCGATTATGATTGCGGGAATATCCTGGCTGCTTTGAATTCGACCAATAATATTTCGGAAAGTATATCCGCCGAGACGATTATTTCTTTCAACAGGGAGTACGAAAACCTGCGCTCTTATACCGATAAAAAAGGCACAGCCCGGTATTCAGCGAACCCGCTCTTGTTTCAAAACAGCTCGGAGATATATAATCTTTCCGACTTACTGAATGTCGACTATTTTTCTTTCGCAGGCAGTCTTAACTTGTACCCCGACAAGAAATACTCTATGAAAATTGGCGGAGAATTCCGGAAGAATATTTATACAAGGCATATTTTACCGAACGGCACTTCTCTTGTAAATACAAATTTGACTGACTTTCCAGACACAACAATATCCTTTACGTCTTTCGATCCGGAACATAACGAAAGAAAGGATATCAGCACATCGACGTATCTCTTTAACGGTTACCTGGAAAATATTATCCGGCTCCGGGGCGGATTATTGTTTAATATAGGAGGTAGGATCGAATATTCGGATATAAATAAAAACTTTTCTCTTTCTCCGCGTGTTCAATTTTCTTGTCCGGGACCGCATAATACGGTAATTAATGCAGCCTGGGGATATTATTTTCAAACTCCCGGGTACAGACAATTAAAATGCACATCCCCTTCCGATACGAATACACAAAACCAAAAAGCCGAACATTTTATAATAAGTCTTGAAGAGAAATTTTCTCCCGCAATTAAAGTACAGCTTGATTTTTATTATAAAAAATATTCGAATTTAATTCCTTCTTTCAGATTGAGCGACGGGTCGATCGATTACGGAGGCAAACAAAACAGCGGCAAAGGCTTTGCGCAGGGAATAGATGCGCAAATAATTGCCGAAATTAGCGGCATTTCATTAAGGTTTTGTTACGGTTATCTGATAGCGAGAGAAAGAAACGCAGGTGCCGGTGAACCTTATTATCCCAGATTCACCGACCAGACACACACAATAGCTGCTGATTTCAACGCTAAATTTTTAAGCAAAGGGGAGATACGTCTTAATTTTTTCTACGGAAGCGGCTATGCCTTCACTCCCAGTTACTTAAAATACAACGGTGAATATTCAGTGTTCGAATGGACGGAAGGGAGAAAAAATTCTTCTCATTTTCCTGCTTATATAAGATTGGACTTCGGAGTAAGCGGACAATTCTATTTACTTAACAACCCGCTGACGATTTATCTGGAAGTAATGAATGTCTTTAATAAAAGAAACGTATATTCTTATCTTTATAATTTCAAAAAGGATACCGGCGAACCGGTAACAGAGACGTTAAGGCTGCTGCCGGTTGTGCCTTCTCTCGGTATTATTTATGAACTGCAATAAGCTATCGGATTAAGTATCTAAATTTGATCAATAAACGGAAAAATCGTATAATTGTGAACAAAAATTTTATTAAGCACCTGTAGCTCAATTGGATAGAGCATTTGACTACGGATCAAAAGGTTTAGGGTTCGAGTCCCTACAGGTGCACAAGGTTAACTTATTATAAAATAAAAATATACAGCCCTTCGCTAGGAAGGGTTTTTTATTTTACAAAACGTATAACTTACAAACTTAAAATAGATTTTTAACAACAATTTTTAATTTGTATTTTTAAATTTGTAATAAAACTGAGGGGGGTTCTAGATGCTGCTGATTTATAAATTCCTTAACCGGCACTTCGACTTTAAACCCGGTTTCAGTTAAAAGATTCATATTCAAAATTTTCGGGGGAATTATTATGAAATCTTTAACCGGTTCTTTCTCGGTATTTTATATACTCATTTCCTTTTCGATTTTTTTCACCGGCTGCTCAACATCTTACAGAATCAGTGATTATACTTCCAGGAAAAAGTTCTATAACAATTTCAACAGTTTCGCCAAGGATAAAAGACTTACAATTACTACACTGAACGACAGTACATTTGTAATCCCTAACGGAGCGGCCATAGTAAACGATACTCTTTGCAGTCTTAATCATATCAAGAATTTAGGACGGAAGAAAATTGCGATAAATAATATAAAAGAGATTAATTATTTGAGCTATGACTATAAATCGGCTATTGTCCGGTTAAAAGACGGTGAAGTGTTTAATGCTTCAAAAATTAATTTTATAAAAGATACTATCTATTTTGAAAATTCTGTTAAAGTTAAACGTGATTTAATACCGGCCTCTAGTGTAAAGAAAGCAGTATATAAAAACCACGTACTCGGCATGCCGGTCTACGCGGGTTTCGGAATCTTAACAGGATTCATAGGAGGTTTTTTAAGCAACATCAATGACGGCAACGGCTCTTCATTAAATCCGGTATTCAGTCCGGTCTTATACGGTATATTCGGCTCCGTATACGGATTATTATTAGGAACCGTTGCGGGAGCATTTATCGGTTATGATTATATTTACTATTTTAATAATTAACCGGCTACCCGCTTTTTGATTCAAAGACATTAGGACTATTATTCTTATAAATAATGTCTTTTATTTATTTATGAACTGATATCATTTCAATAACTAGAATGATGAATCCATTTAAAAACAGTTGAAAATTGTTTTAACTTCTAAAAAAGTCAATTAAATGTAAAAAAAGTTATTCTTTTTGGCAGCTAAATATTATGTTAGAATTTCAGGAATAGCAGCAAAAGAAAAATGATTCAAAATTTACGATTTGTATATTCTCACCCAGATCTAATTATTTTAACCGGCTTATTTTGTATTATTATTTACCTGATCTTTCCAATTCAAAAATTTAACAGGACTATTGCGTTCAGAATAATTGCAGCATGCTGTCTATGGTGGATATTATTAGTATTTATCTATCCGCCGCACGGATTTAATTATAGTATTTATAAATATAATGCGTCGCTTACCATATCCGGGCATAAAACTTTCGGCAGGAGAAATAATCAGGTCGGCGATATAAATAATGCCGAATATAAAGACGCCAAATATTTAGACTATACCGCCGCTCAACATCTAGCATATGTCATGATGGAAGAGCTTAATTTATCGAACTTAAACCCAAAATTATCCGGACTTGGATTTCAACTTTGGACAATTTTTAACATTTCAACAATTATTTTACTCATTGTATTTCTATATGATTATTCTAATGAAGATATCCCGTCAGAAAAACTGTGGCCGATTATATTCATTTCCTTTTTCCCGGTAATACCTTTTTATAATATTGTTTCCTCGTGGGAGGACAAACTTATTTTTCTTCTAATTCCGCTGTTGCTTCTCTATTTAATTAAAATTAAAAAATATAAAATAGCCTCTTTTTCAATCGGGGTTTTTATCGGGTATAACGGTGCAACAGTATTCTTTTTGCCCATATATTTAATTTTCTTGTTTCAAGCAACTCAAGAAAAATTTTGGCAAAATATTTTGTTTAGTTTACTAGGCATTTCACTTGCATTAATACCGTATTTCCCGGAGAGTTTATTCGGATGGGCTAATCGTATACATAGGACGGATATTACTAAACCTTTTTGGTATTCAATCTACTTGCTTCTGCCTTCCGGTACATATTCTCCCGTAATAAATACGTTAGCGGTTATGGTTTCAAGTTCATTAGCCGCAGTCTTTTTTTACTTTAAAAAGATAAATCTAATCGACGCACTTATCATTTCAATTTCGGTCGTAATTATAATCAGCCCGTATAACGGTGTATCGAGAGTCATCCCCGTGATATTATTAGTTTCAATATTAACTCCTAATATGAATAAAATGAATTGGCTATTTCTAGGACTATTTTTATTTATCTTTTTTACGGTTGACAGCGGGTATATAACGCCGGTTGTCAATATTAAGAATACCGTCTTGTTTTATGTCCCGATATTATATTCATTCATGGTGTATGTTTATAAACGTCTAAAATCAGACAATTACAGTATTATAATTGCCGACTAACGGTATTTGAATTAAACCCTAATAAGTGTTTAACCTGCACTATAAAACCCGGATTTTACAAACATTTCAATAGGCGGATACGCAGTTAGTATTTGCAGCAATTAGCAGTTACTAGGTAATCGTTTGTTTCTTAGATTATCAATAGTTAAATTCTCTTCGACAATCTTGATACGGCATAGCCGCAATGCCTGCGATCGTGTTGCGGTAAACTGCATGGCAGTAAACGGGAGCAATAGCGCCATGTTAGAAAAAGTAATTATTTTAATAATAGGGATTAACCATTTCGCATTTTATTTTTTATCTATTCTAAACCGAATTACAGTATACAAGACCTTAAATAAAATAATATTTTCTTACAATTCGTAAAAGGTTATTAACAGCATGATGACTATTGTTTATCTCACCGTATTTTCTTTAATATTTTCTTTTAACTTTATTTCCGCACATGCAGGACAAAAAAATACTAGCGCAGTTCAAAAAAACAGAGTAATTATTTTATCGGATATCGGCGCCGATCCGGACGACTCTGAATCAATGGTCCGTTTATTATTATACTCCAATGAAATAGATATCGAAGGATTAATAGCCACAACATCCTGCTGGCAAAAGACAACAAACCATCCGGAATATATCAGAAACATAATTCGTGCTTACGGCAAAGTGCAGCCTAATCTTAATATGAATGAAGCCGGCTTTCCAAGCGCAGGATCGCTGCTAAAGATAGTTAAAAACGGTATTGCGGAATACGGCATGAACGGAGTGGGCAAGGGGAAAGATTCGCCTGGCTCCGATTGGATTATTAAAATTCTTGAAGAAAAAGATCAGCGCCCTTTATGGATTTGCGTTTGGGGAGGAGTGAATACCCTTGCACAGGCGTTATATGATATTAAAAGGACAAAAAAGGATGCTGAAGTCAAAAAGTTAATTGCAAAACTCAGGGTATATACTATATCCGACCAGGACGACAGCGGCATATGGATCAGAAGGAATTTCCCTAATTTGTTTTATATTGTCAGCCCCGGCGATGATTACGGCAGTGCAACATGGAGTGCAATAAATAGTTATATAAAAGGTATAGATAATAAAACGATTAGCAATAAATGGCTGGCAAAAAACATACAACAAGATCACGGAGCTCTGGGTGAGGTATATCCTGATGTTGCTTACGGGATGGAGGGCGATACGCCTTCTTGGCTGAATCTAATTCCGAACGGACTGAGTTATCCCGAACATCCTAACTGGGGAGGGTGGGGAGGCCGTTATGAACTGTACAAGCCTGAATTCGATTCACTTAAAAAAGGCAATTCGGGTGTTCCGATAGAACCCGAAACCAGAGCCATATGGACGGATGCCGTTGATAAATTTACTCCGTATATTTTTAATGAATACGGTCGAGCTGTTAGACCCGACACAGTGACATTCACAGGAAATAAAGTCACAATATGGCGATGGCGAAATGATTTTCAAAACGATTTTGCCGCCAGGATGGGCTGGTGTACGGAATCTTACAAGGAAGCCAATCATCCGCCGGTAGTTAAATTATTAGTAAGTGAACATATAACCGTTAACTCGGGAGAAGGATTTAACTTGGATGCCGCGGCAACGGATCCTGACGGGGATAACTTAAGTTACCTTTGGTTTAACTATCCCGAAGCCGGCACATATAAAGAATTCATAAAAATTAATTCGGCCGAGGACATGCATAATGCTTATGTGACAGCACCTTTGGTTAAGGAAAAAGAAACTGTACAATTTATTCTAAGAGTTACAGATAAGGGTAGACCTCAATTATCAAGATATAAAAGAGTTTTTGTAACAATAATGCCGAAATAATATGAATGTAAAAAGTTTACAAACTATAAACTTAATCCGTTTGCAAACTCTCGTACCGCAATTTTGAGTTTATTAAAATAGTTAGGGGAATATGAACAGTAATAACAAAATATCCGAAACTGCTGTTGCAATTGCTTCATTACGCGCGCTGTCATACTATGAAACCGAGCCGGTTCTTCAAAGCAGGGATTCAGTTGCGGAAATTTTTCTGCCGGAAGATAAACGAACCTTATTAAAAGACATCGAATCAAGAGAGACGGTCAAGCGGCAAATCCCTAAAGGGTTGTATGAATATGTCATTGCAAGAACTAAATATTTCGACGCCGTCTGCCTTGAGGCAATAATCAATAATACCCGGCAAATTGTTCTGGTAGGAGCTGGATACGACAGCCGCCCGTACCGTTTTCAAAAATTTAACACAAATTCAAAAATATATGAACTTGATGCAAAACCGACGCAGGTACATAAACTTTCCTGTTTGCGAAATCATAATATAGAAATTCCAAATAATATAAGTTTCATTCCGGCGGACTTTGAGACCGATAATATTATTGATGCTCTATGCGGTCGCGGGTACGATAAAGAAAAGCAGACTTTATTTTTATGGGAAGGCGTTACCTTCTACTTGACAAAAGATACCGTTACAAGAATGCTTCATTTATTAAACAACAATTCCGGACGCGGAAGCCGGGTCTGCTTTGATTTTCAAACCATTCATGACGACAACGATCTTATAAGGACAGGATTAGAAGACGAGACAATAAAATTCGGGATTGAAACCGGTGGAATTAAAAGATTTATCCGCGAACTTAACTATCAAATTATTGAACATATTACCGCAGAGGAAATGGAAAGAAGATACCTGACAAGGAGCAACAGCGAACTAGCCGGAAGAATCATACCCATTATGAATTTTATATTAATAGAGCATTAATATATAATTATAATTTAAACAGTAACCTATGGCTCGGCATCAACCTAAGTTACAATCTGACTGCACCGATAAAAATGATGGGGACAAAAAGAGATTTGTTGAATACCGTGAACGGAGGTTTATCTATTAAGTACGGATTAGTTTAAAAATAAAATATTCAAGGAAATCGAAATATATATATGATTTATTATAATCGAAAGACTAGAATTACCGCATCCGTATTGGGTGTATTCCTTGGACTTGGAGGATTATTAAATCACGGGATTTTTGAAATACTCCAAGGGTATACATCAACAAACGGCTTCTTTATTGAAGCGATCGGAGAGTACGAAAGGTTTTGGATTCACGGAACAGAAGCTGCGTTTACCCTTGTTCATAATTTTTTCGTGACCGGAATAATTGTCATAACAATAAGTTTGGTGCTTATTTTACAGTCTATATCTAAGTTCTGGATATATTCTTTAATTGCGGCGTCTATTTCTTGGATAATTTTAATGGCACTGGGAATATTCGGATATTTCCCCGGTCAAGATGATCCGGATGTTGTCCTCGACATAGTCTATTTATTTTTATTTTCAGCGGTATTTTTTGCAAATATTGCCTTTATCAGCGGATTTGCGAAAGATATAGAAGAAAGGCAATTCTCTTCAAATAAAGCGACTAATGACCGGGTTTAATCCGGCAGGGCATCAGTACTTAATAAAAACATTTAATCTTTCTTTCTTTTAGAAATTCTTTTTAATAGAAAACGGGAAAATGCTTTGAAGCCGGAGTATAAAAAATTAAGCAGAATGAATAAAAAAACTGTGGGAAAGATTATCGTAGAAAACGAGTTCCAAATTTTTACTATGTCAGGGCCGGTAAAAGTACCGAATAAACTCTCATAAAATAATAGGACGTTTTTAGGATAAGAATCGATAAGCCGGGGGATTGACTGAAAGATTAAATAAATGAACAAAACGAAGAAAATGTTGCTCATAACCGTATATGAATATAAAAATATTTTTGCTTTGGTTTCTATCTGCGGAAGTTGATTTTTATATAGCTTTTTGTTCCCGGTAATCTTTCCGAACCATTGCGCGAATACTTTATAAGTACGATCCCTCAGGTTGGGAATGCCCGATAAATCGGAAGCCAGCCAATATCCGTCGAAGCGAAGGAAGGGATTTAAAGTGGCTATTAACGAAAAGACCAGCAAGTAGATTGCTTTTATGAATATCAAATTTTGATAAATCAAGTAAACTACAAAAAGGAAAGGGATAAACAACATTTGAAAATATATGCCCGCAATATCCACCATACCCCTCTGCTGCCTGTTTAATTTCCACGCATCTGTTACATCCGTATAAAAAACGGGGAAATATAAATATAAGCCTATCCCGATATCCCCGTGCTTAGCATTATAATACCGGCACGAAGACGCATGTCCCAGTTCATGGAAAAACGTTGTGATAAAAAATATTAAATAAACGGGAATCATATCTTTACCTTCTAAAGAAGTTAAAAACATGCCGGAAGAATCGAAAAAGAAAAAAAAACAGGCAGTGAAAAAGAGAAGAAAGGATAAGGTTAAAACAAAAACAGGTTTAACAAACATATATTTGAATATATCAGTCAAACGGCGCAAATATTTTTGCGGCAACACGGTTTTCTTAAAAGCAAGGACAGATTTTTTCCTACTGACGTTTTTATCGGCATTTCCGGATTCCAGAATCCCGTTATCGGTCAAATAATGTTTGATTATCCTGTTAACCTCTTCCACAGATATTTTTGTGTTCGTTCTTTCCGAATATTTTTCGGCTATCTGTTCCGGACTGGTTTTACCGTCAATCAGAGAAATTAAAAGATAAATGTTTTCCGATATTTCAAATCTTCTGTTTTTACCCGCAACTACCAGGTATTTTTGAGACGAAGAAGCAGTATCGAAAGGGAATATTTCAATATCTTTTCTAATCGAAATCAATGGAACCCCTTGAATTTTAATTTATTTACTGCGGGGAGATCAATCTACCCAGCGCCCTTAAAACAAAGGCGGTAGTAACGGTTCTGCTGCCGTAGAATCGGTCCGCCTCTCCAAGGCGCATCCTTATAAAATTTACTTTATCCCAGCACCCCTGGGATTCCTGTCCATTTGTTAAATAGGATAATGCCCCGTCAAATACCTCGGCGGGAACGAACATTTCATTTTTTTCAATGTCTTTCAGTATTAATACCGACAGGCTCGTATTCAGCGGATCGCTTCCATTAATTCCCCATCCGCCGTCCGGTCCACGGGCGGAAAGCAAGAAATCTTTCGTCTTTTTTAATATATCTTCCCCGGTCCTCATTTCGGTCAATAACCTGACGGCAATATAAGTACCGTAATAAGGTCCCCAATACCAGATGCTTTCCCAGCAGCCTTTTTCATTTTGAGCCGAAATTACGGTTTCCAAACCCTTAGTAATTATATCCGAATATTTCAACCGGTCGTAAAGAAGCAGCGATAATAAGAGATTTGATGTTACCTCGATATCCCTGCCCCTGTAATCTCCCCAGTAGTTTTCCACGGCGGTTTTTAAGCGCATCCCGTTTTTCCCCGCATCTTCCGGATCAAGGATCCAGGTTTTAAAGCTTCCGTCGGGATTACGGTTGTATTTCACGGCGACGTTAATATGGTCATCTAAAATTTCATTCATTTTATCCAACTTTGCCGAAACTAAAATCCTGATGACCTGTGCCAAATCGTCGCTGTCGGGCGGAAGTAAGGGGTACCCCGGGAGATAATTCCAGCCGCCTTTGCCTTCTTTATATTTAAGGTCTAAAACAGCCGAAATATCTTCTTCTATAATTTTTTCTAATTTATCGCCGCGGAAATATTTCTTCAACGATAAATAAGTTTCTACCAATATTGTTCTTTGAAAAATATCGCCTGCTGCCAGCGTACTTTCCTTTTGATAAGTTTTGAATTCGGACGAAGGCAGGCGCATAACGTGAAGCATTTCAGCATAACCGTTTTCTTTTTCAATCATGAGGTAATTTAATGCTTTGTTGATGCATGCATTCCGGCTACCCAGTCCGTTCGGAGCTGAAATTTCAATATGCCGTTTATTCCATATGTAATGACTTTTCCGAGCATCGTATTGCTTCGATAATATGTTTTTATTTATTTCGAAATCCAGAATCAGCCGATCGGTCTTATCAATAAAATCCGCAACCAGCAATTTCCAGTAAGGCACATTTAAATTTTCACAAGTATCAAGAGCCTTTTGAAAATTAAGTTTTGCCGAATTTAAAAGACAGTTAGTAGTTTCCGATAGATAAACGAATTTTCCGAGTAGGTTTTCCTTTTCGCTGCTGTCCCTGTATAGTTTGTAAAATTCTTTATCCGATAAAATTACATCAATTAAATAGGAATTTCTTTTACTGATAAAATCGTCATGCCAATCCTGAATATCGTCAAGAATCTGCAGACCGATATGAAAATAATCCTGAGTCAAGTTTAAGTTTTCATCCGTTTTGCTTATAGCGGATAATACTTTTAATCCTGCCGTTGCACATTTTGCTATCGCACATTTTGCTGATGTGACGGCCTTAAATCTCTCGAAGCTGAAATTACCGGGATTCGATTCCGCGGCTAATTTTTTTTCCATTTTGATCCCAGATAAATAATCGCGCCCGAAATCCTTAAAACTGTCCCAGAAGGGGGATGAGTTTGGGAAAAGCCCGGATAGTTTCAATAAAGCTCTCTCATGCAACAGATGAAGAGTCAGCAGGGGAACACCGCTGTGTTTGTCGATCAAACCGTCCAACAGCAGGAGGTAAGAGAAATATAAATTCCCGCACAATGTTAAAGCGTAAACATATTCCCGCTCAATGTCCCCGAAATTAGAAGCAAAATAAAAAGGATAAACAAGATAAAAATTGTTTTTAAGTTTTTCGCAGCCTTTTGCCAGACTATTTTCTTCATCGTTTTTTACTTCTCCGGCCGTTACGCTTAGTGAAGAAATTTCCTGCATATATTCGGAATAACATCTGGCTGTGATATTTTCATCTATATACATTTTAAATTATTAATTGATTTAAAATTTTAACTGCGGCTCATATCTTTTATTTTTTCTTTAGCTTCCGCTATGTGCTTTTCCACTTTACTATTGTTCAAAATCCATTCGAAGCAGTCTTTCGCCTCAGCTTTTTTCCCGATCTCCAGGTAAGAATTTCCCATTTCAAGATATCCCCACGATTCGTTTAAGGGGAAAAAATTCTTTTTAATTTCTTCTTTCCAGAGCTTAATCACTTTTTCATAATTACCTTTTTCTCTGTATTTATATGCCAGATAAAAATACAAATCGCCGATTTCATATCTACTCAATTCATCGAGGGTATCATCGTTAATCGAGGAGACGGATTCGCTCAGGAGTTTTTCACTTTCCTCCAGCATATCATTATTAATCAAAAAGAAGCCGAAATAAATAAGATGGTAGAACCTGGCATTCGGAAGGTCTTCGATAAGCTTGTGGACTATGGGAAATGCCGCATCTGTTTTTTTCTGCCTGAAGTACAGCAGTGCAAGGTATTCGAGAGCCTCATATTTTGAATAAAGTCCGCCGCACGCCGCTTTCAAACTCTTTTCGGCTTCGGACTCCGATCCGCTTCTGCCCATAACCCACAGCAGCGGTTTAATAAACCACGGAACATTGCTGGCAAAGAAATTGTAAATCCCTTCGCTTAAATAGACATCATCCCAGCCGGGACATAATTTCATAAGTTTTAGGTGATAATTCATACCTTTTTTACCTTCGGATAAAGCTTTAAAAAATTTCCCGCTGCGTGCCAAATCCTGCCCGATTTCCCCGTAGGCCGCTCCGGTATAAAACAACGCCGCCGTGTCTGCGTCGTTTGATTTTAGAATATTATTCCCGGATTCAATTAATTTATTTAACTCGATAACCGCAGTATCATGCAGTGATGAAATCCTGCCGCGGTTCTTGTCGTAACCTAAGTCGCTTTGAAATTTAAAATAATTACTCTGCCGGAATAAGATCATTGCGCGGAAAAATTTCAATTGTGTGGAACCCGGATTATTTTGAAGATCACGCTCGACCATTTCCAACGCCTTGCCGAACTCAAGGTTGTAAGTAAGACGGATAATCCGGTCGGTAGAAATATCCGTTTTAGTCTGTTGCGGATGTCCGGCGAAAACTATTGCGGGCAAAAAAAGCATTGTAATTAAAATATATTTTTTCATCTTATTATTTTGTTAATTGTTTAAAATTTTTGGCTATCTTAAATAAAGATAGCCAAAAATAAATTGTTCAGGCAGCTATTTTATCTGTGCCGCCGCCGATTGGGCTGCAATATGTTACGCATATCCAAACTTCGACAAATTCCAATCTTTCTTCTATCTCCTCGATTGAAAGATCGGGATCCAGTATAATATCGTTAAGTTTGGTTATTTCTTCGTCCTTCTTATTTTCTTCCATGATTTCCCCTTATTTATTTATTGATTTATTTATTTAAATATTATAAACCGGTAATCAGTTTATAATATATCCTTTCTCCTTTAGTGCTTCCGCCGCATACCGCTCGAACATTTCGGGAAATCCGGCACAGAAGCTTTTCATAATGTCCCCGGATTTGTTTTTTACCGAAGCGGCGCAGCCTCCCCCGCAGAATAAAGCATATTTACACGCAGCGCATTTTTTTAGATTATATATTTTTCTTTCGGTTAAAGGGTGGTCGTAAATTTTTTCCTTATTAACTTTTGGGAAAAAGCTTCCGATCTTATTTTCTTCAGATCCGATAAGTTCAAAACATGAATAAATATCGCCGGCCGGATCAAGGATCAGATTATTGCCGGTTGCCCCGCAGAAATTTCCTCTGAAGGGCAGAGCATTCCCGTTCGACAGCGCCGTTTTTACGAAATCTTTAATATAACTTTCCGGAGGATTTAATTTATTATATCCCGGATTCTTCTTTTTGAGCTCCTCCATAAGTTCGTAAACTTCGGAGCTTTCCAGTAAAGCTTCGATTCCTGGACATAATTTCCCGTGTATACCGTTGTCTACCGGAGTACGGGTATGAATAAAAGTGGGAGATAAATAGCAATAAAAATTTCTATCATATATTAATTCCGTCGTTTCAAGAAGCAGTACCAACGGATCCAGTTCGTAAATATTATTTTTATCCACGTTTATTCTCAAATTTATTTTTGTTCCCATATAGAGAGCAAGCGAAATATTATCTATTACTTTTTCAAAAGTTCCCGCCCCGGAAAAATGCGGTCTTCGCTTATTGTGGACATCTTTAAAACCGTCAACCGTAACCTGTATAAAATCAACCATTCCTCTTCCCAGGATATCCCGGAATTCTTCAAGTTCGTAGCCGTTGGAAACGGCGCTTATGCCGTAGCCCTTTTCAATACCGGTTTTAACTATATAATGAACCTCTTCCGAATTTTTCTTTAAAAACGGTTCTCCGCCGTACAGCATTATCCTTCTGCCCGGACCGGGTTCTATCAGCCCGTCGATCAAAGAATATGCCGCATCGGTCACTTCCTTACTGAATTTCTTCCCTGAACTATTTCGGCGGCTGTTTAAGATTCTTTCCTGGTAACAATAAGAACACCTGAAATTACATTCGTACGTTACAAAAAAAGAAACGGATAAATGCTGCTTTTCAAAACGAGCCAATATTTCGGCAATACTGCAAACCCTTTCATTTTCCTGAGTTAGGTTTTTGTCAGTTAAATATCCTCTTCCCGATAAATATTTTATTTCTTTTTCATCAAGAGTTTTCAGATTTTCATTCTTAAGCGCTTCCGCAATCTCAAGGTCGATTAAATCCAGGGCGCCCGTGTAACCGTGAATTATCAAATACTTCCGCATGCCGGTAAGTTTAACGTAAATATTGTACCCGCTTGTTCTCATATCAGATATCTTTCTTATGATTTTTCTTAGCCCTTAATGCCGATGCAGTTAAATAAAATAGAGAAGACCAGTTGTAATGAATTCAATCGGAAACCCCTGTATTAAGCATGATTATTTTATGCTGAATATAAGCGTAAGGATAATTATTGGAAATACAGGGATACTATGAATCTGCACGATAAAATTGTACCTGTATACAAAGTTATCCGGTTTAAAAAATAATTGGAAATATTAATTTTTACGGATGTAAATCATGTTATTTCAATTGAATTTAAATTAAATTTGCATGGAAATAAATCTGATGAATATTCATTAATTATAATTGAGGAAAAAATGTTTACTGGAGTCGGGACCGCACTGGCAACGCCGTTTGACAAAGATTATAACGTGGATTATAGCGCCTTAAAAAGAATAAGTAAATATCAGATTGAAGGCGGGGTTGATGCAATTATCGTTTTAGGCACTACCGGCGAGTCGCCTGTAATTGACAATTCCGAAAGAGAGAAAATTACCGAAACCGTTGCCGAAACTGCCGCAGGGAAGACCAAAATAATCGTGGGCACCGGCACTAACGATACTAGGAAGGTTGTTTCGCTGAACAAAACGGCCGAGAAAGCCCATGCGGATGCTCTTCTCATAGTAAATCCGTATTACAACAAGGGAACCCAGGAAAGCCTCGTCGAGCATTATAAATATATTTCCGAAAGAACGACCCTGCCTATCATCATTTATAATGTTCCCTCGAGAACCGGGATGAATATGCTTCCGGAAACGATATTGAAAATCGCGGAGGAATGTCCGAATGTTATCGGAGTTAAAGAAGCATCCGGCAATATTTCCCAGATCGCAAAACTGATTTCAATGAAGCCGGAAAACTTTTCAGTTTATTCAGGCAACGACGACCAGACACTGCCCATAATGGCCCTCGGCGGGGCAGGTATTGTATCCGTATTTTCAAACGTTTATCCGAAAGAATTGAAAATGCTTACCTCCGCCTTGGAAAACAACGATATGGATAAAGCCAGGGAGCTTAACGATAAGTACGGCGGTATGATGAGGGCGCTTTTTATCGAAGCGAGCCCGTCGCCGCTGAAATACGTGATGAGCAGGAAAGGTCTTTGCGAAAACTTTGTAAGACTGCCGCTTGCGGCGGTGTCTCAAAAGTCCGAAAAAATTCTCGACGAAGAAATGAAAAAATTATCTTAATAAATAATTAAAGCTATGAGCGGTAAAATTAAATACGGTGTAATTGGTTATAAGGGAAGACTAGGAAGCGAAGTAGTAAACGTCTTCAAAGAAAATAAACATTCGCTGGTGTATACGTACGACCTTGACGGCGTATATCAAACCGGCAAACCCGATGTTATTATCGATTGCTCTTTACCGGATGTGCTGGAGAAAACTATTTCCACGGTAACCGAAAACAAGATCCCGCTTGTGCTGGCCACAACCGGGTTGAGCACGGAACAGCTCGATATGCTCAGGGAAATTTCGAATAGTATCCCCGTCGTTCAGAGTTATAATTTTTCCACAGGCATCCAGATATTGTTAAAGCTTACGCAAATTGCTTCCGAGAAATTGCCGGGATGGGACGTCGAGATTGAAGAGACGCACCATCGGTTTAAGAAAGACAAGCCGTCCGGCACAGCAAAAATGATCGAGAATATTTTAAAGGACAGGAGCGTAAACATATCTTCGCTGCGCCTGGGCAACGTACCCGGCGATCATACGGTAAGCTTCGGCGGGCTGGGAGAAGTCCTTTCTATCAAACACAGCGCTACTTCCAGGAGAACGTTCGCGGAAGGAATACTTAGGTCGGCCGAATTCGTAGTAAAAAAAGATAAAGGCTTTTTCAGCTTTACGGATGTGGTATTCGGAGAATAACTTTTCCCCCAACTAAAATAATCATAGGATAAAAATGGATTCATACGAGATAATAAATTATATAGCCAACTCGGTAAAAAAATCACCGGCAAAAATATACCTGCAGGGAGAACTTTCCGGTATAGATTTCGGCGGTACGGAATTTTTCGGGAGCGATAAGTCCGGCATTTTATTCATCGAGTACAAAGATTTTCAAAGCTTTTACGAATCGAACAAACAATTCATTACGAAATATAAGATCGAACTGGACAGGAGAAATTCGGCCATCCCTTTGGCTGATCTAACGAAGTACAAGGCAAGGATAGAACCGGGTGCTATTATAAGGGACTTGGTTGAGATAGGCGACAATTGTGTTATAATGATGGGCGCAGTATTAAATATCGGCGCAGTAATAGGGGAGAGGACTATGATAGATATGAACGTGGTTGTCGGGGGAAGGGCAATTGTAGGGAAAAACTGCCACATCGGCGCCGGAACGGTACTGGCCGGCGTAATAGAACCTCCCAGCGCCGCCCCGGTCATAATCGAGGACGATGTTCTTATCGGGGCCAACGCCGTCGTTCTGGAGGGAGTAAAGGTAGGAAAAGGCGCGGTTATAGCAGCCGGTTCGGTTGTCGTTAAGGATGTCGAACCCAATACTGTAATGGTGGGAGTCCCGGCAAAGGCAATTAAGAAGGTGGACGAAAAGACAAAAAGCAAGACGCAATTAATGGACGAATTAAGAAAATTATAGCCATGCCTATCATCGTACAAAAATACGGCGGAAGCAGCGTTGCGGATATAAATAAAATAAACAAGATCGCCGGTATGATTGCGGCTTTGAAGAAAACCGGGGCCGACATTGCGGTTGTAGTATCGGCAATGGGTAAAACCACCGACTCGCTCATCGAAATGGCTAAAAATATCTCCGATGATCCTCCCAAAAGAGAAATGGATATGCTTCTGAGTACCGGCGAAAGAATAACCATGTCTCTCTTGTGCATAGCTTTGAATAAACTAGGCATAAATTCAATATCTCTTACCGGTTCGCAGTCGGGTATAATTACAAACGACAGGCATAACGATGCGAGGGTAATCGAAGTGAGGCCTTTCAGGGTACTGGACGAAATGGAAAGCGGAAAAGTTGTAGTCGTGGGAGGGTTCCAGGGAGTAAGCTATAAAAGAGATATCACAACCCTGGGAAGGGGAGGCAGCGATACCACCGCCGTAGCGCTTGCAGCCGCGCTTAACGCCGAAAGGTGCGAAATATATTCAGACGTCGACGGAGTATATTCAGCCGATCCCTCCGTTATTTCAGGTGCCAGGCACCTCCCGGAAATTTCGTACGAGCAGATGCAGGAAATGAGCGAAGCCGGCGCGAAAGTATTAAATTCCCAGGCCGTTCAGTTTGCCAAAGAATCCAATATTGCCGTTTATGCCCGAAGCACCTTTAATCCGGGTAGGGAGACCGTGGTCAGGAAATTGCCTTCCGGTCTAGCTAAAGGCGTCAAAGCCGTGGTGCACGAAAGCGACCTGGTAAGAATAACGGTTACCGATGAAGTGGAAAGTAATTTCGGCCTGATACTGGAATACCTGGACGAAAAAGGAATAAAAATAAAAGAATTGAACTCAGCCGGCGTTCCCGGCGGCAGTTCAAAAATTACTTTCCTCGTGCAAAAGAAGAGCATAATGGGGTGGGATAAATTCATTAAAGAGTTAACCGGGATGCTGGGAGAAAAAATCCGCTTCGACTACGATCTCGGGGCCGTGTCGCTTATCGGCGACGGTATAAACAACGATAATATGACTCTCAAGGAAACCTTGTCTCTCCTGTCCGAAAACGGTATTAAGGTTAACGGCGTAACGACTACTTCGTTCAGAATATCCGTCGCGGTGCCCGCGGAAAGCCTTAAACAAGCCGCAATTATTTGTCATCACAAATGGATTGAAGAGTTTTAGGAAAATTTTATTATTTTCGAAATGCCATTTGGTACCGGAATGCAAATTCATAAACACTCAGAAGGAAAATGAATAAAATAATTGTACAAAAATACGGCGGAAGTTCGGTAGCGGATACCGAAAAAATAAAAAACGTAGCGCAGAAAATAGCAAAAAAGGTTAAAGAAGAAAACAAACTGGTTGTGGTCGTTTCCGCTATGGGAAAGACTACCGACAACCTGATAAAACTTGCCAAGGAAGTAAGTACGGATATCATCCCCAGAGAACTGGACATGCTTCTGACAACCGGCGAACAGGTTTCGGCTTCCCTGCTGTCCATAGCGTTAAACGATATCGGCATCCCCAGCAAATCGCTAAACGCTTTCCAGGCGGAAATAATGACCACCGGCGATTACAACCAGGCGAGAATAAAAAATTTAAAAACAAAAAAAATTAAGAACCTGTTGAAAGAGAACGACGCCCTAATAATTACCGGCTTCCAGGGTATAAACGAAGAAGGCGAAATAATGACGCTGGGACGGGGCGGCTCCGATACTTCTGCAGTAGCCATTGCGGCGGCTTTGAAAGCGAAATGCGAAATTTACAGCGACGTTGCAGGCATATATACCACCGATCCCAGGATTCATCCGGAGGCTAAAAAATTAAAAACCGTTACCTACGACGAAATGCTCGAGATGTCGAGTCTGGGAGCAAAAGTTCTTCACAGCAGGTCAATTGAAATAGCTAAAAAATTCGGTATAACAATTTATTGCGGTTCAACTTTTTCCGACGAGGAAGGAAGCTTTGTCATGAAAAAAAATATAGAACAGCCCGTAGTAACGGGTTTAAGTGTAATCGACAACCAGACCCAGGTAACTCTGTCAAACTTGCCCCTGGATTACAACCTTGTTCAGCAGATTTTCGAGAAGGTCGCCAAAGAAGGCTTAAACGTCGATATGATATCGGTAATTAGCAACACCGGACTGAATATATCGTTTACTGTAATAGAGGAGAAAAAAACGCACATCGCAAAAGCTCTTTCTCAAATATTGAAAGATATGAAAGGATACAACATCCATTATCATTCCGGCTATTCGAAAATTTCGATAGTGGGAATAGGAATGAAATCCAGCAGCGGCGTCGCGGCAAAATATTTTAAAGCATTGGAAAAAGTACCGGTTAAGCTGGTAACAACATCCGAGATAAAAATATCCTGCCTCGTAGAAGAAAAATACAAGGAAAAGGCTGTGAAATCCCTGGTTGAATCGTTTGAATTATAGTTAGATGTCTTTTGTAAAACTTTTGATGACAAGAGATTGCATGGAGGAATTAAAATCTTATATAATATTAATAGTCGGGACTTGATATGTCGCTTTCACCGGTAGAATTAAGACACAGGCTGCATAAAAATCCCGAGCTTTCCTTCCGCGAATTCGAGACCACGAAGCTGCTGAAGGAGAACATTGAAGAGCTCGACGGGGGAGCGAAGGTGAAAATTCATACTCCTTACAGGACGGGACTGCTTGCGGAATATACAGTTTCTCCGGAAAAGCCTTATATTCTGATCCGCGCGGATATCGACGCTTTACCTATATCGGAAGAAAACGAAACGGAATTCAGGTCCGTCAACGGCAATATGCATGCATGCGGACACGACGTTCATACTTCGATACTTTACGGCCTGCTGTCTCACGTACTCGCCGAAAAAATTAATAAGAACCTGCTGTTCCTTTTTCAGCCCGCTGAAGAGAGCGGCGGGGGAGCGATGGAATTCTACGGCACGGGGATATTCGATTCTTTCAACATAAAAAATGCCGTCGCGCTGCACGTTACGGACGAATACCCTGAAGGGACTTTCGCAAGTTCAAAAGGAGTTCTGTTCTGCTCCACTCTCGAAATAGACATTGATTTCCGCGGAGTAAGTTCGCACGTTGCGTTCCCTGAAAACGGTAAAAACGCGTTCAACGCGCTCAGGATGTTTCTGGACGGCATTGATAAAATCCCGAGGAGGATTACGGAGGCATTTGTATTCGGGGTAGGGAAAATAGTCTCGGGCGAAGTAAGAAATATTAATCCCGGGTTTGCTCACCTCGAGGGAACGCTTCGCGGCGTGCGCATAAAAAATGTGGACGATTATTATACAAAATTGGAAAACATACTGCAGGGGATCCGGCGGATTACCGGCGTAGATTATGTCATTCAAAAAGGCGCCGCCTATCCGGAAGTCGTAATCGACCAAGACCTATTCGACCGCCTGGTTCCGGACCTCTCTCGGAAATTCAATTTCATAAACTGCGGATTGAAAATGACAGGCGAGGATTTCGGGTTCTTTTCGCAGAAGTATCCTTCTTTTATGTTCTGGCTCGGAACTTCCCGCGGCGACAAACACGGGCTGCATAACCCCAGGTTTCTACCCGACGACAAGGTTATCGAGACCGGGGAAAATATTTTTTCGGAGATACTGAAAATTATTTAATCGTTCTGAACATATTCGCACCCGGCAGGCACTTCCGGCTTTACTATTAAAACATCCTCTTTCAGCAGCGCTACTTTACCCGCTTCCATTCCTTTTTTCTTAATAACGTATTTTTTAAAAGTGTACGATACCGGCGCCATACCGGATGTTTTTGCTTTGCTGTGCAGGGCCGCCAGGGCAGCCGCTTTTTTCAAAACGCTCTTGGGAACCGGTTCTTTGGAATTCTCAACTCTTAAAACAGCATGCGATCCCGAAACGCTCCTGGCATGGAACCAATAATCGTTCTGCTTCGCGAATTTTGTCGTTAGTAGGTCGTTGTTTGAGCTGTCTTTTCCCACGTATAGATGGTATTTGTTTTCGATAATGTAATGCTTGAACTTGGATTTTATATCGTCCGGCCTGCCCGGATCGGCTTGATCTTTTATTTTCAATTCTTTCATTATTTTATGAAGCTCCGTTAAGTTTTCTTCGGATTCGACCTTTGCTTCCGTATCTTTAAATTTCTTCAGTTTTACGTTAAGATCCTTGAATATTGCTTTTGATCTTTCAATTAGAATTCTGTAGCTCTTTGCTTTTTCGAAATAACGTTCGGCATTTTTTTGAGGAGAAAGTTTTACGTCCAATTTTATATTCGCGGTATTATTGTTCTCATAAATATCTTCAAGATCAATTTCCTTCATTCCCGGCTTTATTTTATTAATGTTTATGAGAAGCAGGTTCCCGGCTTTCGAATAATATTCTTCTTTGCTGCCTCTTTCGAGGAGAGTTTTTATATCGTTGAGCTTGCGCGATATTTTCGCGATCTCTCTATCAACATGTTTTTGAATTTTCTTTTTTGTTAAGGACAGCGAATCCAGATAATACTTCTTGCCGATATAAAAATTTATTGCCGAGTTAATATCCGGAAAAAATTTTTCTTCCGCCGCGGTTTCGCGGCAGAAGGTTTTTACGCTTAAATTTATCACGTTTAATTTAGGATCGAAAGACACGACCGCTTCTTCCGTTAATACCTCTTCGATTATTTTTTTCAATAATACGGTTTCCCCGGATTTATTTTCCGGACTGTATCTGGCTTTCAGTTCGATAAGTATTTCTTTCCCGACGAAAGGGTATCTTTCTTTTATTTCTTCAAAAATGTTCTCCTTCCGGGATATGTTTATATCGGGGACGTTTATTCCTTTAACGAAACGGGTCGAGTTCATTTCCGCCGATAAATTAACAGTGCTTTCGTCCGGGTATTTTTTGAAGAATAAAGCGTTAAAGTATTCGTCTTGTAAAAATACGTCGGTATATTTTCCCCTGATCATGAAATAAATTTTCGAAGAAGGCAGGGTTAATCTCAATATTCTGTCCGAACCGGCAATTTCAAAATCTTTTATTTCGGCAGGCAGGTATTCTTCGAAGAAGTCGATGCTGTTCTTTTTGGCCCTCCGGAAATCGTCCGCTGCACGAATATAGGGGAGAGCCGGGTTCGCGGAAATTTCCAGAAATATATCTTCGCTGCCGCTCGAAATCCGGAATACCAGTTGATCTTTTTCCTGCGAAAATATTTCCGTGATGACGTTCCCGACAAGTACGTCTCTTGTTTCGCTTACAAACCTGTTTAATATAAAATAATTCTTAATCACCTTACAGACTTTTTTTATACTATTAAATTACACAAATTGATCGTTTATATAAAAAACCATTCTAAAGACTGCTGAAAATGAATTATTGGTGGGACTTTGTGCCTGCTTGTCGGCAGACAGGTTTCATTTGTGAGACTTTTGGCATAGCCATTCCTTCGGAAGTGAAAT
>JBJKOY010000156.1:0-2963 GCA_046706945.1 Ignavibacteriaceae bacterium
CGCAACGACGGAGCCGATTAAATTCCCGAGATTATCCCGGATAGGAGCAAAGCTGAAGCTGCCGAACCACGTTTCTCCGGTATCTTTACGGCGAAGTTTATACTCAACGTTTACTCCCGATTCCCCATGAAGCGCCCTCGGAACGGTCCACTGTTCCGAAGAAGCCTGTCCTCCGTCAGGCAAGTAGACTTCTAAAAGCGACCGGTACTCTTCAAGTGTTCTCGGACATTCGGACTTATCTTTAAATCTATGGAATGAAGCGAAGGCATCGTTAAAATTTACCAATCTTCCTTCAATATCCGAAATAAAAACCGCGTCCGTCATGCTCGCCAGGGCCGTTTCGAGTTTTGCATTTATTGAACGTAATTTGTCCTGACTTTCTTTTATTATTTTCAGGTGGGAGCGCTTCTCGGTCTCATCCTGAAATGTAAGTACAAGCCCGGAGACCTTCCCGTCAATATCATAAACCGGAGCCCCTATATCAAGCACGGGAATTTCTTTCCCGGATCTCGATACAAGGAGAGTATGATTTGCCAGTTCTTTTACGATTCCGTGTCTCAGTACTTTATCAATTATATTATTCTCCGGGAAACCTGTTTCTTCGTTCTTAACAGAGTAGACATCGTGCAGCTCTTTGCCCCTGGCTGATTTAAGATCCCAGCCGGTTAATTCTTCGGCTATCTTATTCAGATACTGAACTTTGCCGTTAATGCCGGCGGTAATTACTCCCTCGCCGATGCAATCGATAGTAACTTTAAATTTTTCCTGAGACTGCAGCAAGGCTTTTTCCGTATTATACAGCTCTTTATACGCATTCTTTTGACGCGAATTATAAATTAGGGCAAAACCGGAGCCGGTAAGTATGATAAGGAATAAACCGAAACCCAGAATGATCCCTGCCGATGAATAAAGGTTAGAGAATATTTCGCTTTTGTCTATTTTTGCAACCATGATCCAATTAGTCGCGGGGATTTTTCTTATATCGGAGAGAACCTCCGCTCCGCGGTAATCGATTCCGTCATAAAGTCCCGAGCTACCCAGGGCGGCCTGTACGCCCGGCGCCTTTAAGCGTGACAAGGGGATTGAGAATTTAAGAGCCGTATTTTTACGGAAACGCAATTAATTTAGAAAGAGGAGGGAACTGTCCTTTTCAACCCTAAGCAGCATTGTTTCTGCACTGCGGCTGGCCGAAGGCCATGTTTGAATTAAAGGATACAAATAAGCGTAAGGATCAATCCTAAATACCAATAATGCATAAGTTTTTTGATCTCTGACTGTAAGAGGGGAAATTATATCATAATATATCTTATTCTCAGAAGGGGAGATGTATAAGTCGGTATGAACAATCTCCTTTTTAACCGAAGCTTCTTTTATCTTTTTAATTACGACCGGATCGAAACTTTCGCTGCCTTTTTCAGCGCTTAAAAGTATATTGCCTTCGGACGACGCGATAAAAATATTTTTATAGCCCAATTCTGTTTGAAAAGACTCAAGACCTTCGACAATTTCGGCTTTCAGTCTTTCATTGTTTTCAGAATGAAGCCAATCATACAGCCGGCGTACAAAGAAAGGAGAATAAGTTAATACTTTGGCTTCGGAGTCGCGCTTTTTAACCCATTCGTCAATCTGTTTCTCCTTAAGATCCGCAACGGCTTTTAGCTCAATATATTTCTGCTGTTTATAAAATCTCTCCTCATTCTTATAATATAAATATCCGGCGGCGGTAATAAAGATTCCGGTAAGAATAATTAATAGCGCAATATGTTTTTTACTTGAAAGTATCTTCTTGTTTGCCCTTCTCATCTAAAAACCTCATTGTTATGGAGGATTGAGAATTAAATATTCTAGCTGCAATTTTTAGGAATCACACTTATTTTTAATATACAGACAAGAAGACAAGCTCTTTTACGGAGGGGGGAATTTCACCCTCTTCTTCCGGTATGAAGGATTTAAGATTGCGGGAAAATCAAATATATAAACGGTAAAATTAGACGTAAAGGTTCACTTTCAATAGAATATAAAAGACGGATTTTAACCAACGGAATTATCGAAATCCATTTTAAGTTTATAAGAAAAATAATTACAATAATTTCCGATAATCCATAAGTTTATATTCACGGCTATAATATAGTTTAAAAATGCATCAAGTAAAACAGATCGGATAATTCATTATCGGATACCGGCCGGAAGCTGGTTTCCGCAGATTGACCGCATTGGTAAAATTCATCTGCCTGCTCAAAAAGTCTAAAATTAGAATGAAAATCGAAACATATTTGAGGTGTAAATAAAATCACAGGTTTATCAAAATTGAGCTAAATTAAATTTATTTTATTCGCACTTATATCTTTTATTGTTCCTTATTTTATAATCAGTCTAACCTTTCTGCTGGTTATGCTTCCCAAATGATTTTTAACTGCCGTCGAATAATCCCCTGCAACGGCGGACTTTACGTCATTTATTTTTAAAACCGGCTTTGTCTCTCCCCGGATTTCAATACCGTTTTTAAACCATTGATAATCCGGACCGGGTACCGCAGCGGCTTTTATTTTGAACGTAACTGATCCTCCTGTTTTTACTGCTGCAGGTACGGGCTGCGATAAAATTACGGGGGGCATCTCCGGCTTCCAGCCGCCGAGCACATAAGACGGATCCATATAGTCCGTAATTATTGCCGAATCTTTTTTCATCGTAAGCCGGCGGGAGGCGGGAAGGCGTCCGCTGTCGTCTACGGGTTTGCCGTCGCTTAAATTTGTGCTGTTGTATTCCCAGTAATGAATGTGCGATGTCTCTCCGCCGACCGGCCCCCAGCCTATCGGCGAGATCCCTTTAAGCGTGCAGTTAATCAGCACCGCCTCGCAGTAAGGATAATTCTTACCGCCGTTGGTAGGCGCCCGCGCGATTACCGTTTCCTGCTTTCCCTGAGCTTCGAACTTGCAATTGACGAGTTTAATATTGCTCGAATG
>JBJKOY010000157.1:0-4089 GCA_046706945.1 Ignavibacteriaceae bacterium
ATAGTATTTATTGTTTACGGTAAGGTTAAGCACAGTGCTGAACGACCTCGTTCCCATGTAATCCAATTCGAAAAATTCGGCATCGGACAAAGCCTGCTTCACTAAAACGCCGTTAATCGCACCGTAATCCTGCCTGAGCGAATATTTGACCGATAATTTGAACCCGTTGAAATTAACCAGCTGGAGGAAGGGATCCAGCTGCCAGTATTTCAAACTGGTGGCGAGAACCGAATCGTGTCCTATCAGGTTATCTCTTCTGTCTTCGGCTAGGAAATCCATACCGGGTTTGAATTTCCCGAGAGTATAATACGCTTCCCCGTTCTGTCTCAACCAGCTGCTGTTTGAATAAGTATCGTTCGACTTTACGTAGTCTAAGTTGTACAGGATCTTATAAGTATTATTGTCCGTAAAAGACAGGATATTATTGAACCTTTCCGATGAAAAACTATTACCCCGTTTTAAAGAACCGTAGGAGGATGTAATGTTCAGATTGTTTACAGGGATTAATGAAAGGTTAAACTCCCTGAGCTGTTCGCTTTGATTGTTCGAGGAGTCGGATATATTAAAATCCCTGTTGAATTCAACGGGATTTATCCGGTCCAGAGTAGTGAACGTGTTTTGAATATAACGGTCCTGATAAGAAAATCCTATCCTCCCCAGGTCGGCATTTCCCAGTTTTACATTTTCCGGCGCCATACTGAAAAAAAGATTCCTGGCATAACCGCCGTCCTTTGAATCTCCGATATTGGAAAACCGGTTTTGATCCCAAAGGCTTCCCGCCAGATCAAGCTTTAACTCCATACCTTCCCGGATTTTGTAATTAAGCGAAATATCGGCTAATTGCTTAAGCTGCGGCAGCGGCAGCAAAACCAGCGGCAAATAATCCCCCTGCTTTATTCCCACGAATTTAAAATCTCCTATGCTTTCCCGGATGTAATCTCCCTGCTGTGTACCGACATAGCTGAAAGTAATGTTATAAATGGCATCGGCAGCCCCGGGACGGTATGTATAATAAGAATACGGTTTGCCGTCAATTGTTGTATCTATTTTGGCATAAATTCCTCTTATCACGCCCTGCGAATCCGGAGCGGCTACGGAAATCCCTGACTTTGCGGCCTTGAATCTGTCGTTGCCTGCCGCGGCCAGAACTTGTTTGTCGGAATCGGAGAGCGCAATATCTATCGGGGCGTCCTGGTTGTCTCCTTCTCTTGAGTAAAGCACCTGTACTCCCACTTTATTCTTTAAGAACTCCGTCTTGATTCCGGTCGCAAAAAAAGTACGCTCGTACTGCCTGTCGGTGTACTCAAAGTCCACGGAAATTCTGCTTGCCGAAGTAATTAATTTATTCGGAGTAAAAGTAATTTGGGCGTTTGCATAATCGATGATATAATCGTTCCGTTCCCCTCTTTTAACCGGATTTCCGTCTATATACACGTGTTCGGTTCCCGCGATTATTATGATGTCCTGTTCCCCGTTCTCGCCGGATAACCTGTACGGGCCTTGTACCCCGTCTACGCCGTTGAATTGATTAGTCGTAAATTTTCCTTTTGCGCTGGCGACAGAGATAAAAGCCTTCTGTCCTTTATAGTTGAATTCACCCATTAATCCCTGGAGCTTGCGGTCGACTACGCCGAATTCGCCGTATTGTTCCTTAAGTTCATAATCGCCGAAAGTACCTACCGCGTTGGGGTGCTTAACCTGGATAAACACTTTATCCAGTTCGTCCAGCTGTGCCGTATTGCCTTCCGGCTGTATCGGAGTATTTTCGTCGGTTAATGCGGCGACAACTTCTATATCATCGGATAACTTGCCAGAGAGCTGAAGGCGCAGACCGCTGTTCAATGTAAAATCTTTTGTCGTGCCGACTGTAAATCCCCTTACCAGCGTACCGCTTTTTTCTATTCCCTTACCGAAGATGGATTCCGACGATAGGAAGCCGGGCTTCTCACGTGCTATCCTCAGGGTATCGCCGCTTTTTATGTCGAAACTGTAGGCAAGACTTCTTTTTTTATACTCTTCCTGCAGACCCAGGTTTACGGCCTGGTAAGTTACAATTAAAGTATCGAACACAGAATACTGCAGGGTATCCGATAATTTAAATGTAGCCTCCGAATAATCGAAATTATAATCCTTTTTATTTAGAAGTCTTTTATTTAGCAATATCGTTTCAGTAAAAGGTATTACGGCGGGGTTGGAAACGTGATACAGGTTGTCGAAATTTACATGAAGAGTGTCTACAACTATAGTAGAATAATATTTCTGCTGAGCTTTGGTTTCAGCCAGTAAAGAAAGGACCGTAAAGATTACAAGTAAGTACCTAATTCCCAATTTCACAAGATGAAGAATGAATTGTGAAAAATAAACATAAATTTAGGTTGATCATATATCAAGTCTATATTATATAACATAAATATTTTACCGTAACTTGCCGGATAATACCGCAGAGATATTAAAGGATAAAATTATTTATAATATATAAATATTGAAAGGGATAATATTTACCTGATAAGATAATACGTACTTATGAACCGGCACAAAATTTCATGCAATTTACTAATGAACCAGCCGGTTATTCGTATCTTAACGCCTCAATAGGATCGAGATTGGCCGCTTTGTATGCCGGGTATGTCCCGAATATTATGCCGACCAATATGCAAAGGGTCATGCCGATGGCCACCCATTTATAAGGGATGGTAGAAGCAGCGTTTAAATATCCGCCGGCTAAATTTCCGATTCCTACTCCCACTATAATACCGATAAATCCGCCGATCAGACAAAGGGTTACGGCCTCGATTAAAAATTGGAGAAGTATATTGCTTTTCCTTGCGCCTACCGCTTTCATTATTCCGATTTCCCTGGTCCTTTCCGTAACCGATACCAGCATGATATTCATTATGCCAACTCCTGCGGCTATTAAAGCTATTATAGAAACAACAAGAGCTCCTATCTGAACTCCGCCCGTTATATCGTTTATCTGCTGCATAATGCTCTCGTTGCTGAATATTTCGAAGTCGTTCTCTTTTCCCGGTTCTACCTTGCGAATGGTCCTCATAATTCCTATGGCTCTTTCGATTGTCGCATTGTATTCCTGGTCGCTTTTCGCCATGATAGTGATACTGACGCTCCGTCTCTTTTGACCGTAAATAGACTGCCATGTCGATATCGGCATTACAATATAACTGTCCATGGATTGCCCGAATAACTCAGGCTGCGGCTCCAGCGTTCCGATTACTTTGATAGGCATTTTGTCCACTTTAATAGTCTGTCCTACCGGATTAATTATACCTCCGAAAAGAGTTTTCTCAACGTCTTTTCCGAGAATGCAGACGTTGTTTCCATAATTTACGTCTGATTGGCGTATCGATCTTCCGGACTCTACGTTTACATTATGCGTAAAAAAAGCGCCGACCGTAACACCGACTACGGCTATATTAGGGTTAGTTTCCTTATTACCGAACCTGATGACTGCGCCGCCTTTAGCCTGCTCCGCGCCCATATATTTTACATTGGTCATTACTTTTTCAAACCTGTAATAATCCTCCAACGTTATGTCTTTGCGGTTCCGGTATTTCTGCCATGCTTCGTGTCCGCCGGTATGGATTGCCGGAAATTTGGATATCTGGAAAGTATTTTTACTCAGCATGGAGACGCCGCTCTCTATGCTTGATTGCAGCATGGTAATGACTGTCATAATCACAATTATAGAAAATATTCCGACAACAATACCGAGGATGGTCAGTGTTGTGCGGAGCTTGTTCGTCCTTAGCGATTGGAGCGACAGAAAGAATATCTGGCTGAACAGCATAATTACCCCTTTATAATTTTTGGAAATTATTCGTACCTAAGAGCCTCTATGGGATCCAGGTTTGCGGCTTTGTATGCCGGATAAGTACCGAAAACCACTCCCACAAATATACAAATTGATAAACCCAATATAACCCAATCATACGGAATTGCCATTGAAGCATTTAAAAAACTTCCGGCCAGGTTTCCTATCCCGATACCCAGAATTATTCCCATAAAGCCGCCTATGCAGCATAAAGTAACTGCCTCGGCAAGAAATTGAATTAATATATTCGACCTCTTTGC
>JBJKOY010000158.1:0-9568 GCA_046706945.1 Ignavibacteriaceae bacterium
AACATAACGGTCTCAAGAGTTTCGCAGGTTCATTCGCGAATTATGGATATGTTAAAATTAAAACTCTCATTTATCAATGAATAGCAACGTAACAGAGAACATACCGGAAAAGAAGACTTATTCCAAATTACTTTCTCATATCCGGAACCTGCCTTCGATACCGGTGGTAATTTTCGAGGTCTCGAAGCTGCTTACCGATCCTAGGACAAGCGCATCGGATTTGGGCAGGGTTATAGTGAGGGACCAGGGACTGTTTTGAAAAATATTGTCTGTCGCCAATTCCCCGTTCTACGGTCTTCCCAGGAAAGTATCCACAATAGATTTCGCCATCGTCATTTTAGGCTTCGATCATATCAAGAATATAGTAATGGCTCTTTCGATGATAGAGGCCTTTAAGAAAAACGGCGGACCGAACTGGGACAACGAATCCTACTGGAATCATACCCTTATGACCGCCGGCGCGTCCAAAAGGATTGCCGACGAACTCGGTTATTCCAAACCGGGCGAAGTCTTTACCGCAGGGCTGCTTCACGACCTGGGCATAGCCGTTATTCAAAGGTATTTAAGCGATGAGTTTAATGCAATCTGCGATGCGGCGCAGAATCAGCAGATAAGTTTTTTAAAAGCCGAAGAACAAATCCTGGGCATCACCCATCAGGAAGTGGGTTTGTTCCTCGCCAATCGTTGGAATCTTCCCGAATCGCTAAGCGATACCATAGCTCATCATCATCTCCCTTCAAAATCCGAAAAAAATAAGATGCTCCCCGCTGTTGTTCATCTTGCCGATTATATGACGCAGAAATTAAACATCGGAAACTTCCAGTGGGACGAAGGAATTGAGCTTGACGAAAATATCGTTAGCATACTTGGTTTTAAAAGCCGGGCCAAACTAGAGGAATATATCGACGGTCATTCGGAATTATTTAAAAAGCAACTAGAATCAGTGACCATTTAATATGTAGAAAGCCATGATTAATTTAGCAACAACACAACAGTCCAAAAAAGAAAAAACGGAATTGATCCTCCTAAACATATGTAATCTGCCGCCGATTCCGAAACTTTTGAGAGAAACTCTCGACCTTCTCAACAACGAAAGCACTCCGATTACCACCGTCAGCAAAGTCGTATCCAAAGACCAGGGGTTGGTAACGAAGATCCTTGCGATCGCTAATTCCCCCATGTACGGCCTGCAAAGGAGGGTAACGACGATTGAATTTGCCATCATCGTCCTGGGATTCAAAGAATTGAAGAATATCGTCACGGTGCTTTCCCTGGTTGAAGCCTTCATAAATAAAACCGACAAATACCTCAACCAGAAAGAGTTCTGGCTGCATTCGTATTTTTGCGGCACGGCGGCAAAAAAAATCGCCGAGGACTTCGATTTTCAAAACAGCGGAGAGGCTTTTATAACCGGCTTCCTGCACGACATGGGCATCACCGTTATCCACAGGTATTTCCATTCGAATTTCATTTCCATTCTGGACCTGGTCCACAACAAAGGTTTCAATTTCATCGATGCGGAAAAGGAAATTCTCGGACTCTCGCACGAACAAATAGGCCACTTCCTTATGGGCAAATGGAATTTCCCCGAGCCTATGTGCGACGCGATTTTATATCACCATAACCCTTCGGAATCCGAAAAGACAAAAGTGCTTTCGTCGATAATTCATTTGTCCGATTATATGACGAATATTTTTACGACGGGAAATTCCTTCTGGGACAGCGAATTGAAACTGGACGAACAGATAATTCCGATCCTGGGATTGAACGACGTTTCGGATATGAATGACTATATCGAGAGTAAAGCTGAGATTTTCAAAAATCAAATGCAGTCAACAACAATATTTTAATTAAATGGAACCTTTGCTGAATATGGTTCAGAATAAAAGAGAAAAAACCGAGAGGGTGCTGATAAACATCTGCAATCTCCCCCCGATGCAGGAAACCTTAAGGGAAGCATTCAGTCTTTTAAACGACGAAACCACTTCCACCACCTCGCTCAGCAAAGTAGTTTCAAAAGACCAGGGACTGGTAACAAAAATCCTAACCGTGGCGAATTCCCCTATGTACGGGCTTCAAAGACATATATCGACGATAGAATTTGCGATACTTGTACTGGGATTCAGAGAGCTGAAAAATATTGTGACCGTTCTTTCCCTCGTCGAATCTTTTATTAATAAGACCGACAATTACCTGGATCAGAAGGAGTTCTGGCTGCATTCCTATATAACCGGCACCGCGGCCAAACGTTTGGCCGAAGACCTGGATTTTCCCAACAGCGGCGAGGCCTTCATCGCCGGCTTTCTGCACGATATGGGGGTGACTATTATTCACAGGTACTTCCATTCGGATTTTATCAAGATATATCAGCAGGTGATGGGCGGGGATATCCGGTTCAGCAAGGCCGAATTAAACGAATTGGGAGTTAATCACCAGCAGATAGGCCATTTCCTGGTCGACAAATGGAAATTCCCCGAAGAGCTGTGCAATGCCATACTGAACCATCACACCCCGGCTGCCTGCGAAAAAAACAAAGTATTAACCTCGCTGGTTCACCTGGCGGATTATATGACGCAGAAACTCGGTATCGGAAATTGCTACTGGGATAAAGATCTGACGTTGGACGAAGAGGCGATTCATATTCTAAGGTTCAGGGACAGCTCGGAAGTGGATTTATTTATTAATGCATATGAAGAATTGTTCGCACACCAGATAGATTTTGCAAGGTACCTGGAATGAGAATCATAAAAAGCAATACTGTAGCGTTCGAATCGTTCCATAAATCCCTGCCTTATTTAACAAAGACCGGGACCCTTATCGCCGGAGAAAGAACGACCGGGTATAAATACAATAAAGAGCACAACTCGGATAAATACGATAAGTTGCTTGATTTTTTGCTGGCCTTCGAGAAGCAGGTAAAAATTTCCCAGAACTTTCAGCAATTATTGAACGAATTCGGTTCTTTTTTAAAGAAATTTTTGACTTTCAAAGAAACCAATATCTGCCTGTACGACGACGGCAAGGTCCGTCTTATTCCGGTTTCGCAGGATACTTCGGAAAGATCCAAGTACTTCCTGAATAAATCGGCAGGCAACGGCACCCTGGAGGAAATATTCCATCAGGGCGAGCCGAAAGTAATTCTGGACCCTCTCGTGTACGACATCGACGGTTCGAAATCATTTTATTTGCTTGTACCTGTTTCGGAACAGGCTAAAAACAAAGCGCTTCTTTCCGTACTTCTCGGAAGATCCTCGTTCACCGAAAAATCTTACGAAATCCCGTTCATCAAGTTCGGGTTTTCTCTGGTTTTAAACAAGATAGAATATTTGTTGCAAAAGAAGGAATTAAAAAACATATACGACGAGCTCCATGTTTATCAATCGAAATTGTCGAACGATTACAAGCTGAGCGCCATAGGCGAACTTACTTCCGGAATACTTGAAGATATTTTATCGCCTCTGCAGGTTATTACGAGCACAACCGAAATGATTAGAAGCGAGGACAGGGGCAAAGACGACGAGATGCTCGACGCAATAAACGCCCAGGTTAAAAAAGTTAAAAACATAATAAACAGGCTTGTGAACTTTGCGGGCATAGCAGACGGTAAGCTGAAGGTTCAGCCGTGCAGTATAAATAATATAGTAAATAATTTTTACCAGGTGATTTCCACTTCCCTCCAGAACGACAACTACGAATGCGTTCTTGACCTGGAGGAAAACCTGCCGTCGGTTCTGAGCCACCCGAATTATATAAATCAGCTTTTATCTTATCTGTTCTCCCTGGTCAAGTCGAAAAAAAGCCGGGGCGGAGGCATAATAATTCAGACAAAACACCAGAACGAATCGGTCTGCTTAAAAGTTTTATCCACCGAATACATGGAGACCCTTGTCCAGGAAAAGACAAACCGTTCGACCGATGTCAGCATGAGAATTATAAAGAATATAGTTGCAAAGCACGAAGGGCAATTGAATTTCGAAACAGACAGAACAAACGGTACGAGCATAGAATTGCTTCTGCCGTTAAAAAGAAAGATTAATCAATGAAACTTTTAATTGCGATTATAATGTTTTCTTTTGCTGTTCCCGCAAGCGCCTTTACGGTTAAAAAGACCTTTCGCGGAAATAAAAAAAAGGTCCCGATTACTCGCGCCGCAATTACCGGGACTAGCGCGGTCGACACCGTGAACATTAGGGAAATGGTACTCCGGCAAATAGAAGCGGCCAGGAAAAATACGCCAGTGAACGTCGGGCAGGCATTACTTCGTGCAAATGCGGTTAAAAAGGCCGGAACGGAAAAAGCCTCTCCGGGATTTTGGGTAAACCTGAGGAAGGCTGTTCCGTTATCGTGGGACGTACTTGAAAAGATCTTAATTATATTCGGCTTCTCTTTATTTGTCTTCGGTATAATTTTTATAAGGCGTTTGTTTTCGAAGAAGATATTTTCAAAGAGCGGCGGCAAGGAAAAAGAATTGAAAAAGAATATATCCTTAATCCGTGAAGAGAAGCCGGTAAAAATAAAGGACAAGAATAAATTGAGATCAATCAGGTCGAAGCTGATTAAAAATTACTCGGCAAAAGAATTAAACGACGAGAATTTATCCAGGAAGGCAAGAGAGCTGAAAATAGCGGAAGGAGAACTGATGCTTGCCGAAAGGATTAAGATGCACGGTATGGCCGGAAGCTACGAAGGGAAAAAATAATTTTCCCCGCCGGAGCGGCCTAATATTCGGAAGAATAATTTATCGTAGGCATTGAAAAACAAGGAGTGAATAATGGTAAAAGGAATTTATGTTGCTGCAAGAGGGTTGAACGAGAGAATGCAGAACCTTGAAATAGTCGCGAACAACCTTGCCAACATCAATACTACCGGATATAAAAAGGAAGTTCCCTTTTCAGAAATTTTAAACCAGGCAGGAAACCCCGTCATACAGCATGTAACCGATTTCTCGCAGGGCAGCCTGGTGCAGACTTCAAATCCTCTCGACCTGGCAATCTCCGGAACCGGTTTTTTCGTTATGCAGACCCAGTACGGCGACCAGCTGACCCGCAACGGCAATTTCCAGATTTCAAGCAACGGGTATATCGTAGACCAGCAGGGCGACATGCTGCTGGGGAAAAACGGCCCGATAAACGTATTGTCGTACAGCACCGATAAAAATCAAAAAATCACAGTGACCGGCGACGGTGAATTAAAAATAGGAAATAACCTGGTGGATTCGCTTGTAATTGCCAAACCGTGGGAGCAGGGACAGGCACTAAGAGGAAGCGGAGTTGATTTTACGACAGGTGCCGCGGGATTTCAGATTGCCAATGAAAAAGATTTCCAGATCAGACAGGGTTATCTGGAAGAATCCAACGTCAACCCCGTAAAAGAACTGGAAGAAATGATTCAACTCAACACGGAATACGGTTCCGCACAAAAGGTGGTTAACTCGCTGGATCAGTCACTTAACGAAGCCAATCAGATAGGACAAGTTTAAGAAAGGAGTACGTTATGTCAACCAGAGCATTAAGAACAGCCGCATCCGGAATGTATGCGCAGGAAATAAATATTGAAGTTATATCGAATAATATTGCCAACATAAATACAACCGCATTTAAGAAAAACAGGGCTCAATTTCAGGATCTGATGTACCAGACGGAAAATATAAATCCTGTAAATTCCACCGAGCCCGGCGTTGTGGGCCAGGCTACCGATCAGATCCAGATCGGCAACGGAGTTCAGCCAACCTCTACCGAGAAAATATTTAAACAAGGCGATATTGTCGCGACGAACAACCAGCTAGATTGCGCTATCCAGGGAGACGGGTTCTTCCAGGTTATGAAGCCCGACGGAACCTATGCGTATACCAGGGACGGATCGTTCCAGGTTAATTCTGACGGAAAAATTGTTACTGCGAACGGCTACGTACTTCAGCCGGACATGACGCTTGACGCCAACGCAACGGGAGTAACCATCGGATCCGACGGTACCGTACAGGTACAGCAGGTAGGCGGCGGTAGTTATGTACTCGGAAACATTCAACTGGCAAGATTTATGAACCCGGGAGGACTTTCCGCTTTGGGCAATAATCTTTACGCTCAAACAGACGCTTCCGGCACGCCGATACTGGGCAACGCCGGTTCCGGCGGCTTCGGCGATATCGAACAGGGTTATCTCGAGTCTTCGAACGTAGATATAGTGCAGGAAATGATCGCGATGATCACCGCGCAGAGAGCTTACGAAATAAATTCCAAGACGGTTCAAACCGTTCAGAACATGATGACAATGGCCAATAATTTGGTGAAAGGTTAAACGGTAATGTTTTCCGTTTTACTCATACTGTTCTCGGTTTTTGCTCATACCGGCAGTACGCTAAAAAGCCAATTGGACGAATATCTGAAAAAAAATCTTACGGCTTACAAAGACTTCGAGTACGAAATCGTTCAGATGCCGCAAAAATTTATACATGCGGAAATTCTGAAAACCAACGACTTTAACATAAACGGCAATATGGCTTACATACCAGTTAAAGTTACAATGCCCGGCAATCGAATAGCCAAATCCATAATATCCGTTAAATTGAAATTATTCCGGGATGTCCTGGTTGCGGTTAAACAGATAAACTATCAGGAACATTTAGTCCCCGGCGATTTTAACATCGAAAAAAAGGACATAACCCAGATAAGGGGGAATGCCGTTGATAGTTTAAAAAATATCGGAACCTTCCGAAGTAAAGTAACTATTAAACCCGGCGATGTTCTTATCAGCCAGGCGATCGAGACAATTCCCGTAATCAATGCCGGTGACAGGGTCAAGGCAAGTTTAATCTCCGGCTCGGTATATATCTCCACCGAAGCTACGGCAAGGCAGGAAGGACGCCCGGGGGATATTATCCAGATCGTTACAAAAGACAAAAAAATATTTAAAGCAAAAGTAATTGATTCCCATAATGTCATAATAGAGTAGTTCTATGAAAAGATTAATCATTATAACCGTACTTTTTACATGCGGAATTTTATTCGCGCAGGATATGAGGCAAAATTCTTTTTCTTCACTGTTTTCCGATCAGAAAGCAAGCAGGGTCGGCGATGCGATAACGATACTTGTAGTTGAGTCATCGCAAGCATCGAACGACGCCGAGACATCGACAGGAAGAACCAGCAATCTGGGATTGACCGGGAAAGCCGATATAGGTACTTCGCCCGAGAAATCCGCAGATATCAGCCTGGGCACTAACAACGATTTTAAAGGCTCCGGTTCGACAAAAACCACCGGCATGATAAATACCAAAATAAGCGCAACGGTCGATTCCGTGCTTCCAAACGGCAATATGCTTATAGAAGGAAGCAGAAAAATTTCCATAAACGGAGAGGATCAGACCGTCTTTATAAAAGGCATAGTAAGGTCTTCGGACATAATGGCGGATAATTCCGTTTTGTCCTACAATATTGCCGAAGCTCAAATAGCATTTAAAGGCAGCGGCATGATTAACTCCGCCCAGTCTCCCGGATGGTTAACAAAATTCTTCCATTGGATTTTTTAGGGTCGTCATGAAAAAATTATTATTTATAATTTCTGCTTTAGCCCTTCTTAACCCTCTTTGTTTCGGACAAAGGATAAAGGATATTGCCTATATAACCGGCGAAGGTTCCCGCCAGATTATAGGATACGGCTTGGTTGTGGGATTGTCGGGAACCGGAGACACGCAGCGTTCGACTTTTACCGTGCAGTCCATAACCAGTATGTTAAAACGGTTCGGGATCACCGTCAGTCAGGATAACCTGATTACAAGGAATGTTGCGGCGGTTATGGTAACCACCACATTAAACGACGGGCTGAAACCGGGAGCAAAGTTCGACGTTACTGTTTCGTCAATGGGCGACGCTTCAAGCCTTCTCGGCGGAACTCTTCTTATGACTCCTTTATCGAGCATGTCCGGCCAGGTTTACGGGTATGCACAGGGACCGGTATCGGTAGGAGGTTACGACATCAGAACGCCGACAGGCAACAGGATAGCTAAAAATCACGCGCTTGCCGGAAGAGTTCCCATGGGTGGCGTGCTTCAGCAGCCCCTGGAAACCACTACGGATACAAGCAGCATCATAAACGTTTATTTGCGCGAGCCGGATCTTACTACTTCTAGCAACGTGGCCAATGCCATAAATCAGAAATTCGGCAATAATATAGCCCTTGCCAAAGACGAAGGTGAAATAACCGTACAGGTGCCGGCGAACGATCGTAAGAATCTCGTAGGTTTTTTAGCCCAGCTTGAAGTTATTAATGTTCAGAAAGACGAAGTTGCCAAAGTCGTGCTGGACGAAAAGACCGGAACGGTTGTAGCCGGCAGCAATGTTAAGATACTGCCTGCAACCATAACGCACGGAAGTTTGAATATAACCATCAGATCTTATCCAATTATTTCGCAGCCGAACGCATTTTCAAACGGTACGACACAGGTATTCAATAACCTGATCCCGTACGTCAATCAGGACTCGACTAATACGATAGCAATTCAGGGAGCTTCAACAGTTCAGCAGGTTGCGGCGGCATTAAATTCCTTAAAAGTATCGCCTCAGGATATAATTTCCATTTTCCAGGCGCTCCAGAAAGCAGGCGCGCTGGTAGGGGAGCTGGTGATAATATAATGGGAACTTTGCCTTTAAAGATTACCGACCGGTTTAAGCAAATAAGCAGCACGCCGGAGATAACCTCGCGCTATACGGATGCGCAAAAGGCAAAACTTGCGAATGCGGCAAAAGAATTCGAAAGCCTGATGACCGCGATGATGATAAAGAGCATGACGCAGACTACCAAAGGGATGTTCGGGGACGATAGTTTCGGCGGCGATTACTACGATACGATTTTTCAGAACCAAATAGCCGACTATATTTCAAAGAATCAAAGTATTGGTATAGCCGGCATGCTTTATAAAAAATTGACGGGCGAAGACCTAAAAACTGCCCCGGTTGCGCCTGTAAGTCCGGAATTGAATTCTAAGGTTGATTTTAAAACAAATTTGAAAGGCGCGCCGGGAATCGCACCTTGGGAAAACACACCGGAAACCATGCCTTCTAAAAGTACGCCGGAAATAATTCCTTCGAAAAGCATTCCGGTGATATCGCCTTTGAAAAGTACGAAGGGAATAACACCGAGTACTTCATCTCAAAAAAGACTCAATAAATACGAGGATATCATTGAAAAAGCTGCCGAGACTTTTGGGGTCAATAAAAATATCATTAAGTCTGTCATTTTGACGGAATCGGCTGCAAATAACAATGCGATTTCAGGCGCCAAAGCTAAAGGATTAATGCAATTAATTGATTCGACTGCCAGCGAAATGGGCGTAAACAATATATGGGATCCCGCGCAAAATATATTCGGCGGAACTAAATATTTGGCCGGTTTGCTTCGAAAATATAATGGAGACTTGAATCTTGCTTTGGCTTCTTATAATGCAGGGCCTGAGAATGTGGACAAATACGACGGAATCCCTCCTTTTGAGGAAACTCAAAATTACGTAACAAGAGTGAAGGGATATTTGAAACATTTTAACGGAGCGGAAGATGGAAATGAATGATTTGGCAAG
>JBJKOY010000159.1:0-2891 GCA_046706945.1 Ignavibacteriaceae bacterium
AATATACGATTAGGAGAAAATTTGATAGGTAATGAGTCTATGGAGACAGATGCAAAAACAAAAGTTAATGCTGCCGAATACGAAAAACTTCCGCAAGGGCCGCCGCAACAATTAATTAGGGGAGAAATTGTTATGACACCTGCGCCAAATTTTATACACCAAAGGCTTGTTTTCAAAATAGCTTTTTTGTTAGAATCCTAAATCAAAGAAAAATCGGTTGGAATTGTTAATATTTTGCCAATTGATGTTTATCTAAAAGATGATGAAGTATACCAGCCCGATATAATTTTTATTTCAAACGAAAACAAAAACATTATCGGAAATAACATAAATGGCGTCCCCGATCTTGTAATAGAAGTGCTTTCTCCTTCAAACGCTTATTACGATCTTACGCACAAAAAGAATATTTACGAAGAAACAGGGGTTAAAGAATTCTGGACGGTAGATCCCGATGAAAAGACGGTTGAAATTTACAAAAATACAAACGGTACGTTTTTACTTTTTTCAAAAGCAAAGAAATCCGGAACTGTCAATTCGAAAATACTTGCCGGACTAAAAATAGAAATTGAAAAGTTGTTCGTTATTAATTAAAATAATAATAGCTTCTGTAATTTCTTAGCGCTTCTTTGAGGCCTTCGCGGTTATATTTTTTCATTAGCTGTAATCCCCGTAAAATAAACCGCAAAGCTCGCCAAGAATAATTGTTGAAAAGGTAAAGTCCAAAAATTTCCGAATAAAATATGAAACAGCTTGGCGCTTCTTTGAGGCCTTCGCGGTTATATTTTTTCATTAAACTTTAATTCCCGTAAAATAAACCGCAAAGCTCGACAAGGATAATTGTCGCAAAGGTAAAGTTCAAAAGATTCCCAATAAAATATAAAACAGCTTGGCGCTTCTTTGAGGCCTTCGCGGTTAGCATCCCCTTAAGAATATTTAATTTTATTTTTTATTAAATATACTGTCCGCCTTAACGTCCGGCAGAACCACATTGTTAAAATGGGGTATTTTTATCTTCCAATTAAGTCCCGCCGTTAAATTTTCAGGCAGCTGGGATTTATGACAAGTCGAACATAATGCAAGGCCGGATTTGTCCTTGAGTTTTTTTGCTTCCTGCGCATGACATGATACGCATAAATTATGCATGGCGTCCGTGTACGACAGAGCGTAATAACCGTTCCCGTTAGTTTGAGTATTAACAGCAAATTTATACGCAGGGTGGCATGAAGAACATTTTTTAGCGGATTGCGCGCTCCTGCTTATGCCCGGTGTGTGGCAGTCAACGCATTTAAGATCTGCTCCGTTTGCCGAAGCGTGCCATGTATGATTAAAGAAATCCGCCTCCGTGTACATCCGGTTATGACACTCCCAGCACTCGCTTAATTTTTCTCCGGGCAGATTCAGGTGATGACATACGGCGCAATCGTTATTATTCTTCAAGCCGGCGGCGGATACATTAACCGCAAGCGGCAGTGAATCCTTATTTTTCTTTATCCATTCGATGTGGGCCTGATGGGGGAATTCTACGAACTGGTCGTCCCTGTTGCCGTTGATGCACAGCGTATCTATGCCCGTTGCCCGTTGAACCTTAACGTTATCTATTCCTTTGCTGTGCAGATGCATTCCAGGCATAAGCGCCATTCCTATGGCAAAACTTAATATAAATGCCAGCGAATGTTTTGTTAAACCGGACACTTCCGGAGTTCCGAGCCACGATCTAGAGGAATAGTCGAACGAGGGAGGAGCATACGGAAGCGATTCCGGTTCGCGCGGGATAATATCCCAAACACTGAAATGTTCGATCGCAAATAAAAATACCAGGGTTGCTACGGAAACAATGCCCAAGCTTATTGCTATTTCCGTCCACAGCGGAGTATACGACCCACCCGTCGTTCCCAGCATCGCAATGCCGCCGACATCCATCCGGTTCAGCATCATCCCGCATATCACCATTACGGAACCCGTCCATTGAGCTTTTTCATTATTGCGGATTTTCGGAAAAGCAAACATCAACCCCGGAATTAGCGTCGATATAAAAACTTCGGTAATAAAAAGATTTCCCTCCCAGGAGCCGTTGAAAATCAGGCCGAACTTACCGGCAGCTATAATGTCGGTTATCTTAACGAGGAAATATATCGCCAGTACCCACACGGCCGTTCCGCAGAGTTTTGCAACCAGGTCCGACTCCGGTTTGCGCTTATAAAGCCAGTGCGATACCAGGCTCTCGAAAGCCACCATCATTAAGCCCAGCGCAACCGCCGATATAAAAAACTGAACAGGTAAAATGTTAGAATACCAGAGCGGGTAGATTTTAAAAGGCATTATTAAAAACAAACTGCCGAGGGACGACTGGTGCAAGGTGGAAAGCATTATTCCCAGAAGGACAAAAACAAACCTGAATTTCATCAGGAAATTTCTTATCCTCGCGTATCTTCCGAACTTTTCCAGCGGGACAGGACTGAATTCCAGAAGCAGTACAAAGGAATAAAGCATTACGCACCAGCCTACCTCAAATAAAGGAGAATGAGGGTTCCAGTAGATAATCATATGCCATATGTTCCAGGGCAGTCCGAGATCCACCAGCAGGCTGAAAACGACTGCAAGGTATCCCAGGAACGCGGTTAACACGGCCGGTTTTACCATCGGATGAAATTCTTCCCGCTTCATAATATAAAAGATTGCCGTCATAACGAATCCGCCCGCAGCCAGAGCAACGCCGCCCATTACATCGAACCCGACCCATAAACCCCACGGCGTCGTATCGGTTAGATTTGTGGTAACGCCGAGACCGAAGATAAAGCGGTTAAGCGCAACAGCCGCGGCGAGGCCCGTGATTATCCATAAAACAAGTTTTGCGTTGTGTACCCTATTCATCGTCGGATTCTTCCTTTTTG
>JBJKOY010000160.1:0-6707 GCA_046706945.1 Ignavibacteriaceae bacterium
TTACGGTGGTTTATCATATCTTTTCTATAAAAGAAAATCACAGACTTGCCGTAAAAGCCGACGTAGACGAATCCGACTGCGCAATAGATTCCGTAACTTCGGTGTGGAAAACAGCAAACTGGCACGAGCGTGAAGCTTACGATATGTACGGAATAAAATTCACAAATCATCCGGATCTCAGACGCATGTATATGCCCGAAGAATTTGAGTATTATCCTTTACGGAAAGACTTCCCTTTGATGGGCATCCCGGGGTCGCTTTCACTTCCAAAGAAATAAGAGAAATAATGGAAAGATTAAATAAAGACGAAGTTAATCCTAAAATTTTAGAAGCGTTATTTAATGCCGATACGGATATTACGATTGAAGATGCGCTTGAAAACGAAATGATCCTGAATATGGGGCCGCAGCATCCCGCTACCCACGGTGTTCTCCGCTTGCTTCTCAGGCTGGACGGCGAGACGGTTATGGCCTGCGTTCCCGAACTGGGCTACCTGCACAGAGGCTATGAGAAGCTAGCCGAAAATATGTCGTACTACGAATTTATTCCGCACACCGACAGGCTAGATTACCTATCACCGATGGCCAACAACGTTGCATGGGTGCTCGCGGTTGAAAAGCTGGCCGGAATTGAAGCGCCGCCCAGAGCCCAGTACATCAGGATGATGGTTTCGGAACTTGCCAGAATCGCTTCTCACCTTGTCGCAATCGGCGCCCTGGCTATGGATATCGGCGCGCTGACAGTATTCCTCTGGACGTTGAGAGAGCGCGAAAAAATTCTGGATATTTGGGATATTCTCTGCGGAGCCAGGTTTACCAACAGTTACTCAAGGATAGGCGGGGTTGCAAACGACATACAGCCGGAAGCACTTGCTAAGGTAAAGTGGTTTATAGACCAGTACGAAGAAAACCTGGACGAATGCGAAAGGCTGCTGAATACCAACCGGATCTTCATCGAAAGACTGGACGGCGTCGGCGTTATTTCCGGAGACGACGCGATTGACCTTGGCCTGACCGGTCCGAGCCTGAGGGGCAGCGGGGTGGAATTGGATCTGCGAAGAGCCACTCCTTACCTTTTTTACAAAGACATTGATTTTAAGGTGATTACCTATCCCGACGGCGATTCGCTTGCTAGATACTTCGTAAGGGCCGACGAAACGAGAGAAAGCGTAAAAATAATCCGCCAGGTTATCGATAAAATGCCGCAGGGCGAAGTGCTGCTCAACCAGCCTAAGAAAGTCTTGCCTAAGAAAGCCGAGATTTATTCGCGGATGGAAGAACTGATTCACGACTTCATGATAGTAAACTTCGGAATAAACCCCCCGGTAGGCGATGTTTATTCCGCCGTAGAAAATCCCAAAGGCGAGCTCGGGTTTTATTTCGTTAGTCAGGGCGAAGGGCATCCGTGGAAGTGCAAAATACGCTCGCCTTCGTTCGTTAACCTCCAGTCGGTGCCGAAATTGGTAAAAGGACGGATGGTCTCGGACGTGGTCGCTATAGTAGGAAGCATTGATCCGGTTATGGGGGAAGCGGATAAGTGACAATTAAAAATTACAAATTAAAAATTACAAGTTGCAAAATTAAATGGAATTTAAATTCAGCGAAGAGAATCTGAAAAAAATAGAAGATATCCTTAAAAAATATCCCGTAAAGAAACCCGCCGTGATGCCGGTATTGTATCTGGCGCAGGAACAGAACGGATATATTTCCCAGGAAGTTATGAACGAGGTGGCGGGTATTCTTGAAATTACCGCGGAGGATGTCCTCGGTGTCGTGACATTCTATACCATGTTCCATCAAAAACCGGTAGGGAAATATCACCTGCAGGTCTGCACCAACGTTTCGTGTATGCTTCGAGGCGGTTATAAAATATACGATCACATAAAAGATAAATTGAAAATAGACAACGGCGGCGTAACGGAAGATAATATTTTTTCCCTTGAAGAGGCTGAATGCATGGGATCGTGCGGAACCGCCCCGATGATAGCCGTTAACGAAGACTTCTACGAGAACCTTTCCCCGGAACAGGTAGACCGGATTTTAGAATCCTTAAAAGAAAAGAATTAAATGGAAAAGATTGTATTACCGGATATCAAAGACCTCCACCTGATCGACGTTTACGTAAAAAACGGCGGCTATTCGGCGGCCAAAAAAGCATTTTCCCAGTCGCCCGACGACTTGATAGACCAGGTAAAAAAATCGGGTTTGCGCGGTAGAGGCGGTGCGGCTTTCTCAGCCGGCCTTAAGTGGAGCTTTATGCCTAAGTCTACCGACAAGCCGAAATACCTGTGCATCAACGGCGACGAAAGCGAACCGGGTTCTTTTAAGGACAGGCAGATTTTTGAATTCAACCCCCACCAATTGATAGAAGGGATTCTCATTACGTCTTATGCCATCCAGGCAAACACGACGTATGTTTATATCAGGGGCGAATATCATAAATGGATAAAACTTTTTCAAAAAGCACTGGACGATGCGTATGCAGCAGGGTATGCCGGTGAAAAAATGAAAGAGACTTTCGGCACCGATTTTCATGTTAACATTTATGTCCACAAAGGAGCCGGCGCGTATATCTGCGGCGAAGAATCTTCGCTGATGAATTCAATCGAAGGCAAACGCGGATACCCGAGAGTTAAGCCGCCTTTCCCGGCGCAGAACGGTCTGTGGGGCAATCCGACCACAATCAACAACGTCGAAACGATTACGAACGTTCCGGCTATCATAAACAAAGGCTGGGAGTGGTTCTCGAAAATCGGCGAACCCAAACATCCGGGAACCTTGCTCTACGGCGTAAGCGGACATGTGAATAAGCCCGGCGTATACGAACTGTCCTCAGGTGTACTGCTTACCGATTTAATTTATAAATATGCGGGCGGCGTACCGGGCGACAAAAAAATATTATGCGTTATTCCGGGCGGCTCTTCAATGCCTCCGCTGCGGGGAGACCAGCTTGAAGGCGTGAAAATGGATGCGGAATCTCTTAAAGCCGTCGGTTCTTCAATCGGCACAGCGGGAGTTATGGTAATGGATGAAGATACCGACCTGGTAAGAGTGCTTGCGAGGATCGCAAAATTCTATCATCATGAAAGCTGCGGCCAGTGCACGCCGTGCAGGGAAGGTACGGGTTGGCTGCAAAAAATCCTCGACAGGATTGCTGCGGGAGAAGGCTCGGCACACGATCTGGACATGCTTGTAAGCGTTGCCTCTAATATCGAAGGCAATACAATATGCGCTTTGGGCGAAGCCGCAGCATGGCCGGTAAGATACATGGTTACTCGTTTCAGGGATTATTTCGAAACAAGGGTCAAAAGTTCGGTTGAAATCCCCGTAGCAAATAAAGTACATTCAATGAGACATACGGCCGTGCCGCTGGCATCAATTAAAAATTAAAAAGTAAAAATTAAAAATCAAATTTCTATTTTAAATCTGCGAAGATCCCTCATAGGGGCAAGCTGTTTAATCCCTGCCTGCCGAGTCTGTTGCAGAACTTTTTAATTAATATTTTAACAGCCTTTTCTTAATCCCGCAACTTTGAATTTCAGATTGTTATTGGAACTGTCTAAGAACTAATAAATTTCGGTGGCTGAGCTTGTCGAAGCCAGCATTTTGAAGTAAGAACCGCATTTCGACAGGCTCAATGTTCGGTTTTACGAACTTTTTAGACAGCCTTAACGCAATCTTTAATATGAAGTATCACTTTAAAAAATAATAAATTCTGCAACACTCTCTGCCGGCAGACAGGTGCGTCATCCGCGTGCCGTCTTTATTATATCGTTATCAATATTTAAATAGGATATGAAACTACTAACTGTTTTGTCAACAGTGAGTTTCATATCCCAAAATAAAAATGAAATTACTTATTCGCTCTCATTCCCATTTCACGGTCAAGCAGGAACAAGCCGTTCTTGGTATCTCCGATAAGTTTAAGTTTTTTGAGTATCCTGTCGGCAGTGGATTCTTCTTCCACCTGCTCGTTCACAAACCACTGCAGGAAATTGTTGGTCGCATAATCTTTTTCCGCGGTTGTCAAATCCACAATACCGTAAATTGATTTCGTTACTTCCTGCTCATGTTTGAAAGTTTCTTCAAAAACATCCTGGACAGATTTCCATGCATCATTAGGAGCTTTTATTGCCTGCAGCTTTACTTTTCCGCCTACCTCGTGAATATATCCGTAAAGCTTCATGCCGTGTCCGTATTCTTCCTGTGATTGAACTTTCATCCAGTGCGAAAAGCCGCTGAAATTCTCGTGCTCAAGGTATGCCGCCATAGCCAGATATAAATATGACGAATACAGTTCGGCGTTCAATTGCCGGTTTAATGCTTCTATTATATTATCTTTTATCATATTTTCCTCTATTTTTTGGTGGGTAATTTTAGTCTCTTTAATGTATAAAACTAGCTCAAAACCCGCAACCGGATAAATATTCCGGTAAGTATAAAGTGCTGCAATTCACGTAACTTAAATTTTATTTAACCGCTTCGGCATAATCAGATCTAACCGATTCCTTGTTCGTACTGTCCACTGCCGTAACGGCATAAATAAACTTATCCCGCCCGGTTCCGGCAGCGCCGCGATCCGTCCATGAAGTATATTTTGCCGGAACTTCGGTTAAAAAAGAAAATTTATTTTGTCCTCCGGTATTTCCCGTTTCTTTGTAAACTTTATAATAGGCTAGATCCGGTTCGGCATTCGGACTCCACTTTAATATTATTTTATCCGATCCCTTATAATTTGCCGTTAAATTCTTAGGCTTCGAAGGAGGGACTTCAGACAATGTACCCGGTTCCGCATACTGCATTACATCCAAGTTATTTTTCCTGGAAATAATCCGGATGGAAATATTTTGAAGAGGGGGATTGCTCCACGGACTAAGAACGTCGACATAGCCGGGCTTCAACCCGTTCCTTCCGTCGCCCTTAAATAAAGGTTCGAAATAATCCTTTCCGTTCTCGGTATAGGCTTCTATCGGTGTTGATCTTAATTGTTTTGAATCCGGATCGGTATAAGCTATTGACTGCGTATTGAAAAATCCCGATACAGGGTTTTGCTTTCCCCTGCGGAAAACCGGTACTTTTACTCCTACGGTAGGATGAATTGCATAATGATCGAATTTCCAGTCGGCCCTGCCTTCCGCATTATAGAACTGCAGATCGATATTATAATTGCCTGCCTGGTAAAGGACGTAGATGCCTTTGCCCCGCAAGGTCCTGTCGAAGTCATCGAACCTAGAAATCATTTGATGATTTTCCAATAAATAATATTTTTGAGGTACCGAACCCGGGATTGCAATTCTTAACGCCTGCCCGGTCGTAACATAATCGCCGAGGGGGATGGGTCGGGAAGGATTCTTATCGTATTGAATGAAAGAAATCCATCCCAGCCTGTTGCGTTCATAGGAATTTACGACCTGGCTCCTTGAACCGTAGCCTGCCATTATACCCCAGACGCCGGTTTGAATATGATACCTGTTGTCGCCGAAAAGATAGTGCCCGAGTTCGTGAATAGTATACTCCTGAACGAGATTACGCCCGTTATACCCGGCCGCGATGGTAAGTCCGGAGCCCGGCACTCCGAAACCGGGAAAGCCTTCCGCGACGGTGCGGGCTCCGTTATCAACTTTGAAAGATACATTTCGCATATCGCTTCCTAAGGAAGCCTCTCCCGTAAACTTGAAATCGTTAGTGAAATTAAGATCCAGCGCTTCGTTGTTAATGTTCCGCCAGACAACGCAAATCATATCTACCAGGCTGTCCGGCCTGTTGATTTGCGAATATCCCTTTACTAGGTGCCAGTTATCGAAAGGTCTGAAATCTACGGTCTGATTTAATTTTTCGATCACGTCCTTATTTATATAAGCTCTATCTTTTTTATTCTCGCTGTACCATTGCCTGCTGTGCGGCGCAATTACCGAATAACAATTTCCAATTATGGTAAACGCCCCGAGCGACATAACTCTGAAATATTGTGTAATGTTGCCTGTATTGGAATTCTCATTAACTGTTGAATCGATGAATTCATTGATGTATGAAGGTGCTTGACCCTTCGGCCATTCCGGCCATGATATATTCCATTCGTCGTCCGGGAACTGGGCGAAGATAACGAGTATGCGGAAAAAACTCCCGGGAGTTTTCGAAGGAATAAACCTTCCTCCAGGCTTGTCCGTTTCGGAAAATCCAACATTAGGAACGGAAATCCGTGCTTGTTCCGATTGTGATCTTATATTATTTGGAAAAGAAAAAATTAAAATCAGAACCAATGCGGGGAATATTCCAGATCCGGATCTAATTCTTTTGGTTAAATTGTTCAATTTTTTAATTGTTAAATTGTTCCGAAATAATAATTAGTATATATTAAAAAAACAATGAAACATTTCGTCAATCATCGATCGACAATCATCAATCATCAATCCCTCGGGTTTTCTGTCCATGCAGCCATGCACTCATGCAATCATGCAAAATTATTTGTATTAACTAATCGAATATCCAGCATCTAGAATCCAGCATCCAGTACCCTGCATCAAATACCGGCTTTTCCCCGCAATAATCGTAAAATACACTTTCTTACTTCCTTTTAATTCGACATGGAATTCACTATATTTGCACCTTGAATTACCACCATTTTTAATTAAATCTTAATTATATGATAAATTTAAAATCGTTAAACAGCGAGCAAAAGAAAGCAGTTGAATTTATTACCGGACCTTC
>JBJKOY010000161.1:0-2401 GCA_046706945.1 Ignavibacteriaceae bacterium
GATTGTAGTCGACAGGGCGGTACCGGGACCGTATCAGAATTACCTTACTCCCGAAAACCAGGTTCCTGATTCCACTCTTCCCTACCCGTGGGAAACCTGCATGCCGATGGCAACGAGCTGGTCGTACAAGCCGCACGACAAATATAAATCTCCGCGCAAACTGGTCCACCTGCTGGTTGATATTGTCGCGAAAGGCGGAAATTTTCTTTTAAATATCGGTCCGAGCCCGAAGGGCGACTTCGATCCCGTGGCCTACGAAAGGTTGAAGGCAATCGGTGCATGGATGAAAGTAAACAGCGAAGCTATTTACTACACCCATCCGGTTCTGCCGTACAAGGAAGGCAAGGTTTGTTTTACACAGCTGGAAGACGGTACCACTTATGCCATATATCTTGCCGATAAAAACGAAAACGTTCTCCCTGATAAAATAGATTTTAAAAAATATTGTCCTTCTGCAAATTCACGGGTAGTCTTGCTGGGTCCGGGAAATAGTCGCAGTGAAATAAGCTGGAAGAGAATCGGAGAAGGCAGCGAATTTGAAATTCCCGCTTCCTTAAGAAATAATCCTCCGTGCAAATATGCATGGACATTCAAGATATCGGATTAATAACATTAAAAGAAAAGATGAGATGATAAAATCCAAATTGACAGGCTTTGTAACTCTTACTTCGTTTTTAATAATTGTTTTAAACTTTACCGGCATTTGTCAGAACTTAAGCGGGGATCATCATACAAATTTTGTTATTATTAATCCCGGAGATACTTACGCCCTGATTATAAAAAAAGCCGCGAACGTAACACCTTCGGTCAGGCAATACGAATGGCAGAAACTGGAATTTACCGCGTTTGTCCATTTCGGGATAAATACATTCGATAATCTCGAATGGGGTAAAAAGGAAATGGATATATCGAAATTCAATCCGGCGGAAATAAACGTCAGCCAATGGGTTAAAACATTTAAGGATGCCGGTATGAAAATGGTGATCCTTACCGCCAAACATCACGACGGATTCTGTTTGTGGCCTACTAAATATAACCATTACAATATTGCCTATACTCCCTTTCAAAACGGGAAAGGCGATATTGTAAGGAATCTGTCGGAAGCTTGTCATAAAGAGGGACTGAAATTCGGAATATATTTATCGCCGTGGGATATGCACGCGAAAACTTACGGCACTCCGGCTTACAACAAATACTTTGAGAACCTGCTGACCGAGCTTTTGACTAATTACGGAAAAATTTCCGAAGTATGGTTCGACGGCGCAAACGGCGAAGGGCCGAACGGTAAAAAACAGGTTTACGACTGGCATGCGTATTATAAAATAATAAGAAAGCTTCAGCCAGGTGCGGTTATAGCCGTAATGGGTCCGGACGTCAGGTGGGTCGGGACGGAATCCGGGTACGGAAGGTATACCGAATGGAGCGTACTTCCGGGTTCGAGTACCAATCTCGAAAAAATCGCGGCCGGGTCCCAGCAAAAAGATTTGGATGCCGCATTTGAACCCCGCAACCTTATGGCCGAAGATCTGGGCGGACTCGATAAAATAGAAAAAGCTTCCTCCCTGGTCTGGTACCCTGCCGAAGTCGACGTCTCAATCAGACCGGGATGGTTCTACCATAAGGATCAGGACGAGCAGGTTAAGTCGCCTTATAAACTTGTGGATATTTATTATAACTCGGTCGGTTTGAACGACGTGCTGCTTTTAAACGTACCGCCTGACAAAAGAGGCTTGATCACAAAATACGATATCCAAAGCTTAAAAGGAATGCGTTACATTCTCGACGAGACTTTTAATGATAACCTTGCGGGAGACGCAACCGCTGAAGCAACCAGCGAAAGGAAAGGCAACGAGGCGAAATATATCCTCGATAACAATTTAAAAACATTCTGGACAACCGCCGGTTCGTTAAGCACCGCCTCAATCGAGCTTAATCTGCATAAGGAGACAACATTCGACCGCGCAATGCTGCAGGAAAATATACTTTCCGGACAAAGAATCGAAAAGTTTCATTTCGAATTCTGGAACGGCAAAAGGTGGTAGAGATTCGCCGGAGCTACGACCGTGGGCTTCAAGAGGCTGCTGCGTTTTGATCCGGTAACAACCGGGCGTGTAAAAATAGTCATCGACAGTTGCAGGACGAACCCCACACTCTCTTCCTTCGGTCTTTACATGGCTCCGCCGGAAATAAAGTTCGAACCGGACGGCGCCTCGTTTGAAGACGGAACTTATTTTAAAATCCAATGCGATGACAAAAAAGCAGCTATTTATTATACTCTGAACGGCACCGTGCCGGATAAGAATTCGAAAACAGTGAAAGACAGCATATATATAGATAATACGACTACGGTTACGGCAATTGCAATCTCACTCTCGGGTAAGAAAAGTCTACCGGTAAAAGC
>JBJKOY010000162.1:0-3799 GCA_046706945.1 Ignavibacteriaceae bacterium
TTTGATCCGCAAACATTTTTAATATGTTTCGATTGGTAATTCTTGATCCCTATAAACAATAATAATGCCATCAACAATAGCAGAATAAATCCTGAATTTAAATTTAAATTAGTTCCGATTATCCGAATTCGGACACATGCGTTCAGAAACGAACAATTAGGAAAGGATAATATAAGAAGTATAATTCGCATATAATTAAACATCCGGTTGTTTGTATTTCCGGAGCAGCCCTTTATTTATTCTAATATGCGCTCAGTCAAAGTTATTATTGATTTTTATTCTTATCATCTTTCCGGACATGATATTACCTGGTATATAGAATACGGAAAGTTAACAGATTATTATACCTTCCTCATTGCGGACAAAATTTCAAAGACATCTTCCTGAATTTAGACCGTATACTTCGCGTTGTCTATAGTTAGGTGCAATGGCCTTTCCAATATATAAATATAAAGGAGTTTTTATGAATAACCTTTTATTGCGGTTTGCTTTTTGGTCCGTTATTATTTCTTTTATTCCGTCGCTGTCTTATTCACAATGGGTGCAAACCGACGGTCCGTCCGGCGGTTCCGTTTTTGCTTTAGCCGTCTCAGGTACGGATCTGTTTGCCGGAACTCACGGATCCGGAGCCTTTCTTTCTACCGACAACGGCGCCGACTGGACGGAAGTTAATAACGGTTTAAAAGACTCCATTATTACTTCTTTTGCCGTTTCAGGCACAAATATTTTTGCGGGGACCAACAGCAAAGGCGTCTTTCTTTCAACCGACAACGGGAACAGCTGGACGGCGGTTAATTCGGGTTTAACAAATACCAACGTTTTATCTCTGGCGGCTTCGGGAACTAACCTTTTTGCGGGTACTTACGGCGGCGGAGTTTTTCTTTCTACCGACAACGGCGCCGGGTGGGCAGAGATCGATACGGGGCTGACGGGTAAACAAGTATTTTCTATTGCGGTTAAGGATACTAATCTCTTTGCCGCAACAAATCTAGGCGTGTTTCTTTCCGAAAATAACGGAGCGAACTGGAGAGCAGTGAATACCGGCTTATCAAATATTCCCGTCAGGAGTCTTGCCGTAATGGGAACAAAAATCTACGCGGGAACTTATAACAAAGGTGTCTATATTTCAACCGACAACGGTTCTAAATGGACCGAATTCAACATAGGTTTGGCGGGCCGGTATGTCTATGCCCTGGCGGTTTCGGGTACTAATCTTTTTGCGGGAACTTACGACGGAGGCGTTTCTATTTTTAGCCTCAACGCCGCAAATTGGAAAACGTATTTCACGGGCATGACGAACACTCACGTTTGGTGTCTTGCGGTCTCGGGTGCGAATCTGTTTGCCGGGACGATGGGCGGCGGTATCTTTCTTTCTTCAAACAACGGTACAAGCTGGAGATCCGTAAACAGCGGATTAACGAATACAGTTGTCCGGAGTTTTGCGTTATCGGGTACCGATATCTTCGCAGGGACAAACAGCAGCGGGGTCTTTCATTCGGACGACAACGGCTCAAATTGGACAACAACATTCGACGGAGATCTGACCTCACCGGTACTGTCGCTTGCTGTTTCGGGCAATAGTCTCTTTGCTGGGCTTTATGGCCATGCATTCTCTTCCGGCGACAACGCCAAAAGCTGGAATGAAATAGGCCAGTATTTGCTGCCGGGCGGTAATTATTATGCTTTTGTTACCGTGGGTAAAAATCTCTTTGCCGGGACCGATTACGGAGCCTATCTTTCTAAAGACAACGGTACAAGCTGGACTGCGTCAAACGCCGGCCTGACTAGCTCCACCGCCGTACATTGTTTTGCGACGTCCGGAACAAATCTTTTTGCAGGGACAAACAGCGGCGTCTTTCTTTCAACGGATATGGGTTCAAACTGGACACCGGAAAACACAGGTATAGCAAAAACCCTAATACAGTCCCTTGCTTTTTCGGACTCCGATCTCTTTGCCGGATCATACAGCGACGGCGTCTTTCTTTCCACCGATAAAGGTAAAAGCTGGAATGCAGTCAACCACGGTTTAACGAATACTTCCGTTCGGTCTCTTGCTGTTTCCGGTCCGGATATACTTGCCGGTACTTTCGGCGGCGGAGTCTTTCTTTCCACCGACAAAGGCAAAAACTGGACTCCTTTCAATAGCGGTTTGACAAATCATTTTATTTATACACTCGCGGTTTCCGGGTCGAATATCTTTGCCGGAACTAATCTGGACGGCGCATGGAAACGGCCGCTATCGGATGTAATAACCGGAGCGGAAAATTCGGGCGGAGTAATTCCACAAAATTTTGCACTATACCAAAATTATCCGAATCCTTTTAATCCCTCTACCACTATAAACTATTCTGTTCCCGAAGCCGGCTTTGTTAACATCAAATTATATGATATTCTGGGAAGAGAAATTAGAACTCTGGTAAACGCAGAAAAGATGCCGGGCAGCTATAGGATTAAGCTTAACGCAGATAATTTGGCCAGCGGAATTTATATATACATAATGCGGTCGGGAAGCTTTTCTTTATCAAAAAAATTAATTGTATTAAAATAAATTTTTTTTAGTATTTTCATAAAACAAATTGCTCTTAAAAACTTAGCGATATGAATACGAATTATAAGGAATTACCGAAAATGATTATTAAATCATCCATACCAATCATGTCAATTCAAAAGCAACATAGGTACTTTAGGAAATCTTTTGCCGTTTTATCCGGGCTGCTGTTCATCCTCGGATTTTTCTCCTTAACCAACGCCGGGACTAAAAACAGATCAGGATCCTCCGAAGCGTGGGTAGGAACGTGGAGCACCGCACCGCAGCTTGTTGAACCGCGAAACATGCCTCCGGAACCGGGATTGAGCAATAATACGCTCCGCCAGGTAGTGCACGTTTCGCTCGGCGGAGATACCCTGAGAATGAAATTCTCAAACGATTTCGGCTCGAGCCCTGTAACTATGAAAGCAGTTCATATTGCCGTCTCCGCCGACAGCAGTGCAATTGTTCCCGGTACGGACCTGGCTTTAAAATTCGACGGGAAGCCCGGCGTAACCATTAATCCCGGCACCGCGGTTATGTCCGATCCGTTCAGGTTTAAATTGAAACCGCTGTCAGATGTTACGATCACAATTTATTTCGGAGAGACATCTCCGGATGTGACCGGGCATCCCGGATCACGGACCACATCGTACATTCTAACCGGCAATAAAGTCTCCGCTGCGGATTTTCCCGGCGCCGCAAAGACGGATCATTGGTATATCATCAACACCATCGATGTAATGGCCCCGGAGTCGGCGGCGGCAGTCGCAGTGCTCGGCAACTCTATTACGGACGGACGCGGTTCGGGGACTAATAAACAAGACCGCTGGCCGGATGAACTTGCGCGGCGTCTCCAGGAAAATCCCGCGACCCGCGAAGTGGCTGTTCTGAACGAGGGGATCGGCGGGAATTGCGTTCTCCGCAAATGCCTGGGTCCTTCTGCGCTGAGCCGTTTTGACCGCGACGTGCTTGACCAGGCAAAGGTAAAGTGGCTGATTATCCTTGAAGGTATTAACGATATCGGCGGATCGTGGGGAGCGGATGGTTCCGAAAAAGTGGCTAAGGGCCTTATCGCCGCGTACCGGCAGATGATCGACAGCGCGCACGCCAAGGGCATACTTGTTTACGGCGGAACGATGACTCCGTTCGGCGGATCGTTTTATGATTCTCCTGCTCATGAAAAGGCTTGGAAGACAGTTAACAATTGGATCAGAACCGGCGGAAAGTTCGACGCCGTTATTGACTTTGATGCCGCAATGCGCGATCCGG
>JBJKOY010000163.1:0-1997 GCA_046706945.1 Ignavibacteriaceae bacterium
TCGTAATCCTGCGGTATCAGCGGGGGATGGGCCGGGTAATCGGGATGGAAAGGGTACCTGATGTTAAGATAAATTGCTTTGCCGAACCCTTCGGTCTGCCAGCTTGCGGGTACTCTAATATTAGACCAGCCGCTGACGTCGAAATCCGTCATGTAAAAATCTTTCGGGCTTTCGGCCGGATTTTTCGACCACTTGAATTTCCAGGTGCCGTCCAGAGATTTATAATACGGTGTATGAATTTCCAAACCGCTGTCCGCCAGTGCGCTTTGAAGGTCGGGGTAATGCATGAAGCTCAAATGCGCCGGCTCCTTATTAATTCCTATTACCTGCGGATTTTCCCAATCCGGTAAAGCGCCGGTTTCGTTTTGTGCTTTTACGGACAAAGGAATTACAAGAAGCACCGACAAAACTATTAAAATTAATTTTCTCATGTCACTCCCTTTTATATTGTTATTAAATATTTAGATGCTCAATTATAAAAATCCAGAATATAAAAACTGCCGGGCCTCAAAAAAGTCCTGATTTCAGGTTCAATACACATTTGAACACGGATGACACGGACAACACGGATATTCGCGGAAAAAATCAATTTTGAAATCCGACAATCGCCCGCATCGTCCACCAACCTCCAACAACCAACCGCCGACCTGACAACAAACAACAGACTACAAACTATTTCAATAATTCCATCTTTTTGGTAGAAAAAAATCTATTCCCTTTTTCATTTTCGGCTACCATCCTATAGAAATAAATTCCGCTCGCGTACCTGCTTAAATCCACGCTTATTTGATGTGTGCCGGAATTTAATTCACCGAGGCTCTTTTCAATAACCCTCCGGCCGAGCTCGTCGTATACCTGAAGCGTTACGCTGCTTTGCTCTGCCAGCTGGAAATTAATCGAAGTGCTCGGATTGAACGGGTTCGGGAAATTCTGGCTCAACAAGTAAACATCAGGGATATTATCGGACGGGCTTTTTACTGCCGTAATATTATTGGAAATAAAAAACGACCTTGTAGCTGAATACGATCCCGATCCGCTGTCGTTCGCCGCTGCTACCCGCCAGTAATATTTGTTGTTGGGAACCAGCACGTTAGGCGGGAAAGGATACGACGACACATTTTTGATATACTTATTTATCGATAAAGATGATTGGCTTATTCCGCTTATATCCAAGGCGATGTTTGAAAAAGCGCTGTCGTACGCAAAATAAACTTCATATGATCTCGCACCAGGTGTCGAATTCCATATTAATGTCGTATCGCCTTCACCGAGCGTGTCTCCCGAAGCGGGAGATTTCAATTCAGGCGAACCCGGGGTCCCCGCCGTGTATACTCCGCCGTTCAGCATGCCTACGAGAGTTACTACCGAAGATGCGGGCACATCATAGGTACTGTCGACCGGGAAAGGCTGATATTTTCTTAAATCGTCTCCCTTGCTGTTGCTTGTAACGAACGGCGTTAAATATTTGACCGACTGCGTCGAATCGAGTCCCGATAACGATATATTAATTTTCTGGCCGGCAGCAGCATTAACCAGCACCATTATTATTTTCTTCGATGCGGAATCAACATATGCGGACGCCATTAGACCCAGCTTGTTGTCTGCCCCGGTACAGCTTATTCTCCGGGAACCCGGGCGTATATACCTGCTGAAATTTCCGAACGACCATAATAACTTGGACGGTATTATACTTTGAGCGCTTCCGGAACCGGTATAATTTGTATATATCAGCCCGTCTTTGTAATCGTATTTGGACACACCCAGCCACCACTGCCATGCGCTTGCATCCGCAACGGTCAAATCATAATTTATTACGCGCGCAACGTTGATGGCGGTCGTCATTGTAAGATCGCGCCCGCTGCCGCCTTCACCGTTGGGGCCCTGTAATATGCAGTACTCCGTAACCCAGTATCGATAGCCCATCGGGAAGTAAGCGGACATATGCGAATAAAGAGATTGTCTTGCCTGCACAAGCTGAGAACTGAGCAGATCGGACC
>JBJKOY010000164.1:0-2514 GCA_046706945.1 Ignavibacteriaceae bacterium
GGTCCCGGGCTCATGCAAGGTCAAAGATCTTGCCGTTCAGTCCGGCAAGGACAGGCTGCTGCGTTTGATCAATCTTGCCGATCTAAGCGGGCATAATGCTGCGGGTTATACCGGCGGAGAAATCGGACCTAATATCGATGTACCCTCGGATGAAATGGTTTTTTCAACTCCTGCCGTCTGGGTTAATCCGAAAGATAAAAGTTCCTGGATTTATGTAGGAACATATCACGGACTATCGGCTTTCAGCCTTCAAGTGGATAACTCGGGTAACCCCAGCCTTAAGCTAGAGTGGAAAAAATCCGAGGGGAGCAGCTCACCGATTATTGCCGATAATGTTTTATACTGCGCCGTAAGCGGCAGTATCCGGGCGTTGAATCCGGTTACGGGAAAATTGCTGTGGAGCGGCGATAATATCGGAGATATCCACTGGGAAAGCCCGATTGTAGTCAACGGAGTTTTGTACATAACAGACCAATCCGGAAGCTTAACGGCTTTCGGATTGTAAAAATTTTATTTAACCGGAGAGGTATAATATGATTATAAAACATTCGGGTTTCGTACCCGATATAGATACAAGCGTATTTGTTGCGCCGAATGCGGCGGTATGCGGAAATGTGAAGATCGGGAAAAACAGCAGGATTATGCACGGCGCGTCGGTTATAGCGGAAGGAGGCGCAATTGAAATAGGCGAAAATTGTATAGTCCTTGAGAATGCCGTTCTCAGAAGTACCGTAAAGCATAATTTAAAGATCGGCAGTAATGTACTGATAGGACCGAATGCGCATGTTGCCGGCTGTACCGTAGAAGACAACGTATTTATAGCAACGGGCGCTTCGGTATTTCACGGGTCGAGGCTCTGTAAAAATTCGGAAGTTAGAATTAACGGCGTAGTTCACTTGAGAACCGTACTTCCTGTGGACTCAATTGTTCCGATCGGCTGGGTAGCTGTCGGTGATCCGGCGAAAATTTTACCGCCGGATAAGCACGAAGAAATATGGGCGATTCAAAAGCAGTTGAATTTCCCCGTTTTCGTCTACGGCATCGAACGCAATGAAAACGGTAAATCTATTATGCCCGAAATTACGGAAATGATGTCGGCTGCCTTAAAGGAGCATTTGAATGATAAGGTTATTGGGTAATTAACGGCATTTAGACATTAATCCGGATTATAAAATGACTTAATAACTCATATCGATCGATTTAGAGTATTTAATTACATATAGCCGCGAATTACTCGAATTTCACAAATTATTTTGATTTGTTATTTTAAAACATCGATCCAAAAAAATACAAGGAGAAGATAATGAAACTTATCCCGTATCTTAATTTTCAAGGGGACTGCGAGGAAGCTTTGAATGCTTATAAAAGAATCTTTAACGGAAAGGTTGAGATACTCAACCGTTACGACAATCCCAACATGCGTGCCCCGGAAGAATATAAAAATAAAATTCTTCATGCGCGCCTGTTCGCCGACGGTTTTGTAATATATGCGAGCGACGTTATGCCGGGTAAAGAACAAAAAGAAAAGTCCGCAAGCAGGGCTTCGATGTCTCTGGATGTGGAAAATCCTGAAAAAGCCAAACAAATTTTCGATCGGCTTGCGGAGGGCGCCAGAGTAAATGTCCCTTTCGAAAAACAATTCTGGGGCGACTGGCACGGCAACCTGGTTGACCGCTACGGCATTTCATGGATGGTGAACTGCCCTGCTGCCTCGAAATAATGTTTCGATAAAAACTGCACGATGATGAGGCCGATTTGGCGGGTCTCGCAGGAACGGCGGCAACCGATATAAAAATAATTTTTATCTAACCCTTTCAGGGTAATTATTATTTATTCCCTTTTTGTTCCGGGGTGTGTTGCACCCGGCTGTATTATTTATCCCCTTCGGGGAAAGGGATTCAAGTATTTGCGAGTGTTAGTGATTGAATTTAAAGACTCTGAAGGAATCAAATATTAAAGAACGGGATAATGTCCTTTAATAATTTTGAAGAAAAGAAACGAATCATCAATCATCAATCATCAATCAACAATCATCAATCATCAATCCGAAGATTTATATTCATGCAAAACTTTCCGCAGCCTGGCCGCCCCGTTTTTCAATTCGGCTTCGTTGAACGCGGTGTAGCCCATTATTAGAGCAGGGGGTTGTTTAAACTTAATGACGTATTCCGAAAGAGGATAAACGATCAGGTTATTAACTTTAGCCGAATTCGAGACGGCTATATCGTTAAAATTATCAGGCAGCCGGGCAACTATATGCATGCCCGCATCCGAAGCATTGACCCTCAACAAATCTCCCGATTCCCTGTTTAGTTCTTTGATTAAAAATTCCTGTCTCGCTTTGTAGAGCATCCTCATTTTTCTAATATGTTTTGTAAAATTCCCGCCCGATATAAATTCGGCAAGGACTAATTGTTCGAGTATCGGGCTTTGCCTGTCGGTTATGGATTTTGCGACCGCAAAAGCTTTTGCCGCTTCTTCGGACGGCAGTACGAGATATCCGAGCCTTAGTCC
>JBJKOY010000165.1:0-3089 GCA_046706945.1 Ignavibacteriaceae bacterium
ACGACTGCATTTGCTTTAAAACAAGGCGGGAGTACGAAGAATACGGGCCGACGGAAAATATAACCGTCTCAAACTGTATTATGACATCGAGATCATGCTCGATTAAACTGGGCAGCGAAAATACCGACGCAATTCGAAATATAAACATCTACGACTGCACCATAAAAGACAGCAACCGGGGAATAGGAATTCAAAACAGGGACGAAGGAGTAGTCGAGGATATAAACTTTGAAAATATTTCCATTGAAGGCAGACTGTTCGACGACGTCTGGTGGGGTAAAGCGGAACCTGTTTATATTACCGCCTACAGGAGAAAAGCTGTCAAAGGCAAAGATTCAAATTTAAGGTTTGCCCCCGGGCAGGTTGAAGGAAAAGTCGGACATATAAAGAATATCCGGCTTTCGAACATTTTCTGTAAAAGCGAAAACGGTATTTTTGTGGGCGGTGAAAAAGATAAAATAAACGGCATAAGTTTTAATAATATTAATATCGAGATAGAGAAAAAATCAAAGTACAAGGGAGGTATTTACGATTTACGGCCTTCCGATACCGTAGGTTTGTTACATACCGATACTTCGGGATTTCACTTTGAAAACGCCGATGATATTTCGTTGGAAAACTGCTCGTTGAAATGGGGGTTAAAAAAGAACTCAAATTTTAATAAAGCAGTGTTCGCAAAAAACATTGACGGTATTTCCATAAATAACTTCCTGGGGAAAGCCGCAAAAGAGAACTCGGATCCTTTTGAATTTCAAAACTGTAAAAATGTTCTGTTAAATTATAAGCCTCTGCCGTGATGTTCATACTTTAGTCGTATGCATAGTCGGGACAGGCATATACCCAAGAGTAAAAATATTTTAATCTTTATTAAATGAATTGAGATAAAAAATGATTTATAAAAAGAAGTGCGAATTATATTCCAATATCAATAAATTATTTTTCAGATTAATTTTTATTGTTGTACTAATATTTTTTCCGGCTATTCTGTCCGCACAGCAGTTGTACTCTTATATTGATCCGTTCATCGGGTCGCAGGGGAAAGGAAATGTTTTTGTGGGACCTGCCTGCCCTTTCGGGATGATCAGGCCGGGGCCGGACTGCAGCCTTAGATCCAACAGCGGGTACGTTGCAGATACCGTGCAGCCGGTATTCGGTTTCAGTCAGACCCACGTAAGCGGTACGGGCGGCGGTCCGAAATACGGGAACATTCTGGTAATGCCTTTCGCCGGCGGTTTCAATTCGATCAATCAGGAATCACTCCGTTCAGGCGAAGAAGCGGAATGCGGATATTACGGCGTCGTTCTGAAGAAGTGGAATATTAAAGTCGAAATAACAGCAAGCTACCGCGCCGCCGTTTACCGCTGCATTTTCCCTGGAAATATTAAGAAGGGAATCAAAATCGACTGCGGTTCTTTTCTCGGCGAGGAGCCCATCCCCGACTCCCGCGAAGCGCAGCAGTTTGTAGGTTCCCAAGTTCAGATCGTCTCGGATACCGAAGTTCAGGGATACAGCAGGATACGCGGGGGCTGGAATAACGGCACGGCTTATACCGTATATTTTTATGCCGTTTTCAATCACCCTTTTTCGGGCTGCGGAACGTGGAAAGGAGAAAAAATTTTCCCCGGCGAAAAAACGCAATTCGATTCGGGTAAAAAGACCGGAGCCTTTCTGTTCTTTCGGGACGGGGATGCGGATACCGTTCAAATGAAAATCGGTATATCCTTTATCAGTTCATTAAAAGCAAAATATAATACAGAACTGGAAATACCGGACTGGAATTTCGATAAGGTACGGCAGGAAACCTGCGGTAAATGGGAGAACCTGTTGAAAAAGATAGAAATAGACGGGACGCCCGATCAGAAAAAAATGTTTTATACCGCGTTATATCATACGATGCTGATGCCTTCCGACAGAACAGGTGAAAACCCGTTATGGCTGTCTTCCGGTCCTTACTACGACGATTTTTACGCTATCTGGGATACTTTCCGAACATCCTTTCCGTTGATTACGCTTATTGATCCTTCCAGGCAAATTGATATCGTAAATGCCTTGCTTAATATTTATAAATATGACGGTTATCTGCCGGACGCGAGAAGCGGCAACTGTAACGGAAGGACCCAAGGCGGTTCCAATGCCGAAGTGGTAATCGCCGATGCTTATACAAAAGGTTTGAAAGGAATTGACTACGGGCTTGCGCTTAAAGCCATGCTGCAAGACGCAACGGTACCGCCCGGAGGCAACCAGGAAAAACAAGGCCGCGGCGGGCTTACCGATTATAACAGCCTGGGATATGTCTCAACAAGATATGTCCGGGCAGGCAACCGCACAGTAGAATATGCGTACGACGATTTCTGCCTTGCCGAAGTTGCAAAAGGCCTGGGCCGGATGGGCGAATACCGGCGTTTTATAAAGCAGTCCGGCAACTGGAAGAACCTCTGGAGAGAGGTTGAAGATCACGGTTCGCGCGGTTTCATAATGCCTAAAGACCCGTCGGGCAGATGGGTGGACAGCGTCCGGTGCGATGTTGAAGACGGCAGGTATAACTATGTCCGTTATACTCCTTTGACGCAGGAGTGGCCCATCTGCATGTGCTGGTGGTGCGGATTTTTTTACGAAGGTAATTCGTGGCAGTACTCGTTATACGTGCCCCAGGATGTTCCGGAGCTCATTGAAAAATGCGGCGGCAGAACAGCCTTCAAAAAAAGACTGGATACTTTTTTCGACAACGGATATTATGACGTTACAAACGAGCCTTGTTTTCTCGCACCGATTCTGTATCATTGGATAGGAAGGCCCGACCTCAGCAGCCGGCGGGTAAGAACAATAATAAAGGAAGATTACAACAGCTCCCCTTCCGGGCTTCCCGGCAACGACGATTCGGGCGCAATGTCTTCCTGGCTTGCTTTTCATATGTTGGGATTATACCCGAATGCGGGACAGCCTTATTACCTAATCACTTCCCCGTTTTTTAAGCAGACGGTTCTGCACCTTGAGAACGGAAAAGAGTTTAAGATTATTGCCCGCGGCTTATCGGATAAAAATGTTTTCATAAAATCGGCAACGCTTAACGGCAGACCGTTCAACCAGGC
>JBJKOY010000166.1:0-15690 GCA_046706945.1 Ignavibacteriaceae bacterium
AGTAAAAAGAATATACTTGCCAGAAAAACCAGCCGTTTTTTCATAAGTCAATTACTTCCTTTACAAAATTTTAGTTCGGAATTATTTAATTAAAATTCAATATAATAATTTATAAAAATGAGAAACAAAAAAAATCAATAACATCGATTTATTCACTTCATCAGAAAATGACGAATTCAATAAACAAATAAAGACGCAAAGCAAACAGGCGTTAGGAATAATTGAGATAGGAGATAGACGAAGTTTTCAAATATCTTCCGGGGAGTTGGATAGTAATGAGATCTTTCTGCAGAATGCCGGCACCGGCCCGCCTTCATTATAGGCAGGCCGGACCGGTGAAGAAATTAATTCACAGTTATTTAAGCAGCATAAGTTTTTTAGTAGCGATGAAACTGCCTGCCTGTATCCGGTAGAAATAAACACCGCTTGCAAGATCCGAAGCATTGAACGAAACAGTGTAATTGCCGGGAGCCTGCTCCGTATTAACCAGAGTTGTAACCAGTCTGCCCAAAATATCATATACGCTTAACGTTACCTTGGAACTTTTAACGATGCTGTACCTGATATTCGTCGTCGGGTTAAACGGGTTCGGGTAATTCTGATCCAGTTGGTATTTAACCGGTAAATCGGATACGGATTGTTCGACGCCGGTAACCGGGTTATCTTTAACGTACTGGGCAAGCCATAACAGCGCCGGTCTTGCGGTTCCGTCGTTGCGGACCAGGTAACAGGTTGTTTGCCACGTGTCTCCCTGGAGATAGCCCCAGAAAGTTATTCCCTTTACCGCCGGGCTCTGCCATAATATCGGGAATATCTTTTTATAAAGCTGCAGCTGCTGGTTATCGTCTGGCGTACCCGCGTTGCCGAGGTTACCCAAATCGAACTCGGATATATAAACAGGCAGACCCGTTGCGCCAAGTCTGGCCAGATTGCTCTTAACAACGTTGGTATCGGCGCTTTCAAGCGCAAAGCGGTGCCCCTGCACGCCGATGCCGTCTATAAGGCCTCTGTCGTTTAATAGATTAATAATTTTAAGATAGTTGGTGGTAGCCGTATTGTCGTTAATGATACCGTAATCATTGATTAACAGCTTCGCGTTTGGCAGATATTTCCTTGCCAGTTTGAAAGCGTTAATTACCCAGTCATATCCGGTTGCGCCCGCACCTCCAAGAGCTTTTTCATAATCGGCGCGCCCGTTCAGGCCGTCGGGAGGATTATGACCCGGCAGCGGTTCGTTTACAACATCGATCATATCCGTTTTAGGATATCTTTCGCCCACCATTCTTATCCACGTTACTATATAATTATACTGCGTTGCGGAATCAAGTCCGGCGAGCCATGACGGCTGCTGCTGCCCCCAGATCAAATTGTGATCTTTAAAGATTAAATGATTTGTCAAGGCATAATTGTAAGCCGCATCCAGACCGCTCCAATTCCATTTTGTAGTATCGGAAGAGGTTCCGACGTCGCCCCATTTGCCGGCGTTCTCCGGGGTAAGCTGCGTCCAATATTTATAAAAATTAGGATCCGCAACGCCGTAAGAACTGCCGATAAATTTAGTCATGCCTGTAGCAAATGCGGGACCGCTCCAAACCGTACCGCCAGCTCCGGGGAGAGTAGTCGAACCGGGCAGATCGTTATTAAGCTCCCCTACGGTGAAATACAGGTTTTTCTTTCCGAAGGCGATCTTATCGATGTCCAGTCCGTCCTCGCGGCTGCCGATCTGGAATGTTTTGTTAAGACTGTCTATACTCACGTAGAAAGAATCTCCCGGCGTGCCCTGGTAACTGTTTAAAGAAACGTTAACCCATTTCCATACCTGGTTTCCGAGCGCACCCGGGCCGTTTACAACCGCGGATGAATCCGAAAATCCGGCGCTTGCCAATCCGTTTATGAACACCCAGTCGGCGGCGGCGGTATCGTTCTTTTTGCCGAACCCTTTGCCGTAGAAAAAGCTGTCGTCGTTAAAGCCGTTGGGTCCGACCCGTACGCGGACGTAAAGATAATAATACCCTGAATCCGCAAACGTTACCTGATATGTTGCCATACGGCTCGTATCACCCGGAGATGTAAGACCCGTATAATTACTAACCGGGGTAATATATGTAACGCCGCTGTCCGTTTTAACGGCATAATTGCTTCCGAGCTGACCGGATTCCGCCTCAACTATTACGGGTTTTTTACCCGCATTAGCATCAACTATCTGCAGGTTATCAATATAAATCGCGTTTCCGGTATCTGCCGGGTAATCAAAATGAATGGGAGCGCGTATAACCGATTGACCGTCGTTTACCGTGAACTGCATGGTGTATTTAGTCCAATGCGTGGTAAGAGTTGCGGGACGAATTGCTTTATATTCTGTGTAAGAATAATTACCGACCGTAAAATTAACCTGCGCGCCCGGCTTGGCGGACTTGGCCCAAACGGAATAATTATACGTCGCCCCGGGAGTAACGTGCAGACTGTCCGCCACAATCTGAATGTCCCATTGATTTGTTCCCAGCCCGTTAACCGTCACTTTTAAAGCCCTGTTTCCCTGTTCGACGGTGTCGCTTACTATCTCAAAAACAGGCGGCGGATTTATTGTGTTGACCCACTGGATCAGCCAACCTTTAACATTGTTTGAATCTACGCGGCCCGTATTTGAGCTCTCAAAACTTCCGTTAGTAACAACAGGCAGACCTGCCGGCGGAGGTGGAGGCGGCGGAGGTGGCGGAGGAGGAGCGACCGTCTTGGGCACGAGTTTAAGATTGTCGGCAAACCAGGTCGTCGTATCCCCGTTAGCAGTGCCGGAACAGTTTATTCCGAGCGCAATATAGATAGTATCGGCAAAGGCCGAAGTATTGCTTATACCGAGGCCGAAATGTTCCCAGGCCGTCGCCGCACCTTCGGCGCGGTTGTACAAGCCCAGCGTATCGGTATCCAGGAAATGGCCTGTCGGTTTTGTCTGATAAGCTTGAGCAATAATGGCTTTATAAGCCACGTCTCCCTTTTGGAAAAAGCCGTCGAAAGTCAGTGAGTCGTAATCTGCCAGTGTTTTGCCGGAGGGCAGAACAAACGTAAGGACTGGCGCCGCATTATAATTGTGAACCGAATTTTTCAGAACTTTACCGTGACCGCTGTTCAGCGGATCCTGGACAATAACAGATTGAATATCCGCCGGTGTCCAGCCGATATGAGACAAAGAATCTCCGAGGTTGTAACTTTCAAAATCCTGTGTTGTGGAGAATATCGGACCGACAACGGCTTTTTTAGCCACAAGTTTTATATTATCGGCATACCAGGTAGTCGTATCACCGTTCGCAGTGCCGGCGCAGTTTATTCCAAGTGCAATGTAGACGGTATCTGTAAAGGTTTTAGTGTTGCTTATGCCGAGGCCGAAATGTTCCCAAGCCGTCGCCGCACCTTCGGCGCGGTTATATGAACCGAGAGTATCGGTATCCAGGAAATGGCCGGTGGGCTTTGTCTGGTAAGCCTGGACAATAATATACTTGTAGGCAACGTCTCCCTTTTGGAATAGTCCGTCGAAAGTAAGAGAGTCGTAATCGGCAAGAGTTTTACCGGCCGGAAGGACAAACATGATGACCGGGGCCGCGTTATAATTGCGAATCGTGTTTTTCAGAACTTTATTGCCGCTGTTTAACGGGTCCTGTGCAACTACGGACTGGATATCCGTCGGGGCCCAGCTGATTGTAGGAAAAGTATCACCTATGTTATTGCTTTCAAAATCCCACGATAAAATACTCTGCGCCTGTAGAGTACCCGCAAATAGGAATAAGCAAGCAGCCGTGATATATTTTAGCATTTGTAAAAACTTTTTCATATGTCCTCCTTATAAAGTTTTTAAATATTAATGCCTGATTTTTTAACATTAAACTAAAAATATTATTCAATAAACGGCTTCCTCATAAAGGATCCGGTCGAAATATTTATCAATTTATATTTCTTATGCATGCGGATGAATAATAATATATATACAACATTTTATATATTATATCGGTAAAATATATTTTAAACCGTTTCAATATTAAAAAATAGCCGTCAAAAGGCAAGAGAAAACCATGCTAATTAACAAATAAATTATTTAATCAGCATTAACTTTTTAGTTGCCGTAAAGTTACCCGTATTTATCCTGTAGAAATAAATCCCGCTGGCAAGATTGCCGGCATCAAATGATACGGTATATTGCCCGGGAGACTGAACATTATTAACCAAAGTCCTTACCAGCCTGCCTAAAATATCATAGACTTGTAAAGTCACTTTTGCGGTTCTTACTATACTGTACTTAATATTTGTAGACGGGTTGAACGGGTTCGGGTAATTCTGATATAATTCATAACTGGCCGGTATATTTGAGGCGGTTTTTTCAACGCCGGTTAAGGGATTGTCTTTCACATATTGAGCAAGCCAGGTCATAGCAGGCCTCCATGAATTGTCCGAATTTATCAGATAACATGTAGTCTGCCACATTTCGCCTTCCTTATATCCCCATAGCGTAATGCCTTTTACGGCCGGATTTGTCCACAATATGGGAAATATCTTTTTATACAATTGAAGCTGGGTGTTGTCGTCCGGTGTCCCGGTATTGCCGATGTTGCCTAAATCCAATTCCGAGATATAAACCGGCAGCCCGGTGGCGCCGAGCCTGTTGAGATTATTTTTAAGCGTAGTCGTATCCGCATTCTCAAGTGCAAACCGGTGTCCTTGCACGCCGATCCCGTCGATCAGGCCCCTGTCTTTTAACAGGTTGATAATCTGCAGATAGGAAGTAGTAGCCGAATTATCGTTGATAATCCCGTAATCATTAATCAGCAGTTTGGCATTAGGCAGGTATTTCCGGGCTAATTTGAAAGCATTTATCACCCAGTCCCAGCCGGTTGTTCCTTTGCCGCCCAACGCATTTTCATAATTGGCGCGCCCGTTTTGTCCGTCGGGAGGATTGTGCCCGTTTAAAGGCTCGTTCACAACATCGATCATATCTATATTGGGATACCTCTGCCCGACCATCCTAATCCACGTTTCAATATACTTAATCTGCTGTGCCGAATCGAGGCTTGAGATCCATGACGGCTGCTGTTGTCCCCAAATTAAATTATGATCCTTGAAAATCAGGTGATGTTCCTGGGCGTAATTATATAAGGTATCAAGGCCGCTCCAATTCCATTTGGTAGTATCCTGGGAGATTGCAACGGAGCCCCATTTACCTTCGTTTCCCGGCGTAATCTGGTTCCAGTAATTCGCAAAATTATTGTCGCCGTTGGGATTTTTCACGTTGCCTAAAAATTTATAAGCTCCCTGGGCCAGCGGCGGTCCTTGATACAGCTTAACGGTATCAGTCGGGGTAACAACAGCGGCGCCGGAGCCGGGAAGTCCTTTGTCAAGATCATTGACCGTAAACAATAAATCGGTTTTTCCGAATGCGAATTTGTCTATATCCAGCCCGTCTTCGCGCGTTGCTATTTGGAATGTTCTTGTAAGGCTGTCGCTGCTGACATAAAAAGAATCCGCAGGGAACTGGGTGCTGTCCTGGGTTATATTGACCCATTTCCATACTTGCGAGCCTAACGTACCGGCGCCTTTGACTATTGCCGAAGAATCGTTAAACCCGGCGCCTGCAAGCCCGTTAACGAGGATCCAGTCGGCGCCGGCGGTATCGTCCATTACTCCGAAATCGCGCCCGTAAAGGAAACTGTCGTCGTTGTACCCGTTCGGACCGACCAGGACGTGAGCGAACAGGCTGTAGTAGCCCGAGTCGGAAAAGGTTACAGTATATGTCGCAACATGGCTGGAATCTCCCGGTACAAAAGCAGTACTGTTGTTTACCGCTGTAACATAAGTAATATTATTGGCGGCATCATGTTTTACCGCAAAATTACTGCCCAGCTTTCCGGATTCAGCTTCAACGATCACCGGTCTTTCGCCTGCGTTGACGTTTTCATTTTTATAAAGATAAAGCACTTCGGCGGGAGTTAAGGCCTTATCGTAAATGCTGCACTGGAGAATACTTCCTTTCCATGTAGAATCCCCGTCGTACACGCTTTTAGCCAGGTAGGCATAATTAGAGCTTATTCTCGCAATGTTGTTGTTTGTATCAAGAGGAGTACTGGCCTGAAGCTGCCCGTCTATATATAATGTTATATTCGCCGAGTCTATTGTGCTCACCATTTGATGGATTTGGCCGTCATCCAATTCCGGACCGTCCGCGCCCGTTTCGCTTGCCCACGGGGTTGTTTCGTCGCCGCAGGAAATAGCGGCTCTGCTTTTATTGTCGCCCCGCGCCGGGGTAATAAAAAAGTAATTTACGCCTATTGAGTTCTTTGTATCACCGAAAGAAGCGATCATATGATAACCGGGATTGCCGTTCGGAACGGATTTAAACCATACTTCGAGGGTAAGCTCGTTATATTTGTTTAAAGCAATTTTACCCGCGGGCAGTTCCAGCCACGAATCGGGGCTTGCGGTCTGAAGGGAGCCGTTTAAAATCTTTGCGCCTCCTTTTAAGATTCCGTCGGCTCCCCCGACCATATCGGCCGCGGTTCCGTTTTCAAATGTCCATAAGTGAGTTAGATTTTGAGTACCGGGGTTGTCCTGAGCTGTTACGGTTAAATTTGAGATCAGGATAAAAATAAAAAGCAAAACAAAATTTTTATAATGCATGTTGTTTACCGTTGTTTTTGTTGGATGATAAGTTTGATAGGTAAAATTTTCATCAGAAGAAAAAGCCTTTTTGTATGTATACTTAATTATGTAGGATTTCTTTTCGCGCGTTTGTTGGCAGCCGCAGTAATAAGTAAAAAAATTATTACCGTGAGAAATCTATTTCATCAGGATCATCTTTTTCGTCTCGGTATACGAGCCGGTATTGCTTCCGCCCGATGATATAAAACCGCTCCGTGAATTAATCGCTATGCGGTAATAATAAACGCCGCTAGCAAGATCGGCGCCGTTAAAATTAAGCCGGTGAATGCCGGCGGAATATTCTCCGTCGGCAATCGTGGCAATTTGCTGTCCCAGTTGATTATAAACGGTGAGCTTGACTTTACTATCATTCGGAAGCGCGAATTCTATCATCGTTGAAGGATTAAATGGATTCGGATAATTCTGGTCGAGGTTAAATTTATCCGGCAACAGATTCCCTTGAGAATTATTTCCTTTTATGCCGGTAACCGATTTGGTGCCTGTGAAATAAAACGAATGCAGCATAAATAATTTATTCAATACCGACCCGGTAAAAAGCAGATAAACATCGTGGTGGCCCGAAATCCGGGATGTCAATTTTGCCGAAAAAGTTTTAAAAGTCGTCCACGACCCGGTACCGGAAATATTGCAGTCAGCTATTTTAGTGCTTGCGTCTATTGAATCTATATACACCTCAACTGTGCCCCCGTCGGTGGCGCTTGAAGCAATTACCTTAATCGAATCGGCGTTTTTCTGGTATTCGTCGTTTCCGAATTCGACCCCGGCATACATTGCCCAATTATTAAAGTTGATATTGCTCAGTACGGTCGTGTCGGTCCTGGGAATTGAATACGTAGTATTTCCCAATTGGTTTGCCGGGCACTCGGCCATTATGGGAGTAAACGCGTCGCGGTAAATATAAAGGTCAAAATAAGCCGGACTGTTCTGAACAAACAGGCCCTGTCGGTTTCCCGTCCATGAATTATAATTGGGCTGCAAGCCGTCCATAGAGGAGACATCGATGCTGCTGCCGACTTGTGACCAGTTAAACCCGTCTGCGCTCCAGTAGCCGGTCATCTCATGATCCACGCGGACCAGTTTAAGCCAAACGGTATCGCCCGCGGTATTTAGACTTAAATACTTCTCGTTATTAAAAGAAAAAACAATTGCTTTATCGCCGGCGCTGTCGACCGTGCTGTATAATTTAACATAGAGAGTCTGCAAACCGTTAAATACCTGCAGGCCTGCCTCGTCGTCAATTATCTGCGGGTCAAAATCCACTCGCGTTATCAGCGAATAATTATGCTCGCCGTCGTTTTTAATAATCGTATTCGGCTTACCCTTCGGCGACAGCCAAAGCCAACCGGGGCGCTGGGTAAGCGAGTATGAGTTGGCCGGCGTGTAGCCTAAAAACGACCATTCGGGATTCAACTTGGCAGTATTGAAAAAATCGGTATGCGGCACCATCCAGGGAATACCGCTGCTCGGTAAATCCGGTGCGGTTTTAGCGACGTTCACGGGATAATCGGCCGTCGGCATATCGTTTGTGTCGTAATGAACCTCGTTAAGCAATCCCTGTCTTCCCTGGCCGTACCATTCGTTATTGTTTCCGTTGCGCCACAGAGGGTGAACCACCCAGCTTGTACCGTTGCCTATTGTTACGGCGGCGGAATTGTGGTTAGGATTATTAAATACCGCGGTCGATATCTGCGGGTCGTTAAGGTTGAAGAATGCGACGGGCGTCGACCAGGCCGATGCACTGTCGGTCAATGTTTTGCTTCTCATAACATACTGACCGCCCGCAACGTTCTTTGCAAACGAATAGTAGTAGTAGCCGTCGTGCTTCCACATGACCGGGCCTTCGGCCCAGCTGTAGGGATATGAAGGCGAAGGATTAAGCCATGTTAAGTTTAAAATCTTTCCTTGAGGCTGGCCGTCGTTTCCAAGCTGTACTATCCAGTTATTTACTTGCCCGTTCTTAACCAGCAGGTACCAGCTTCCGTTGTCGTCTATAAAAATGGAATTATCGTAGCCTAATCCCGGCACTTGCGAAGGCGTTCTCATAAGCGTAGGCGTACTCCACGGCCCCCGGACGCTGTCAGCGGTTACAAAATACATCTGGTTGCTGTGCGAGAAAAAGTCCCACCATTTATTATTATAATAAACTACCTGTCCGCCCCAGCACCCTCCGGCCGGCTGATCGCCGTAATTGGACCAGGCGGCGCTTACCGGCTGTGCGACGGCCTCCCAGTGTACAAGGTCAGTAGAATGATAAATGACAGGCGTCGGGTTAAACGAAGAGCCGGTTGTATAAAAGTCATTCCCTACCTTGGTTAAGGTGCAGTCGGGATGGTCGCCGGGTATTACCGGGTTCATATAAGTCTGGAAGGAAACCGATTGGGCAGGGACAATTAAATTAAACAATAAAAAGCTTAAAATAGACAGTATTGAAAATTTCATGCTGCTGTTCCTAGATGCTTAAAGAATAAAACCCTAATATTTTTATGTTCCGAATATTTCGCGGGTTCGGAAATTCGCGGTTAATTTATAAACATTGCGAATTAAATAACAGCCACTTCCGTCAAATAACTAACCAAATATCGACAATTAAAATCACAACGGGATCAGGAATAAGATTCCCCTCCGGCCGTGAAGAAGTTTTAAAAAGCAAGTGCCCCGGTTAAACCGGGGCTCAAGAAGACTGCAGCGTCCCGGCTTGCTATATCCCGCTGCTTCCGTTTTAACCGAAAGTAATTAAAAGCTTATTTTATAATTATATTAGTGACAAATACTTTCCGGTGAGCCGGATAATAAAGAGGTCTTTCCGGAGAACGCCATCGCCGGCCTGCCTTCATAATAGGCAGGCCGGACCGTGAAAAAAATTCGAAGTTGTTCCGGGGTTTCTCAAAGGGATGGACTTGCCAAAACTCCATCACGACTTATTTCAACACAATTAATTTCTTGGTTTCCGTAAAATTTCCGGCCTGAATCCTGTAGAAGTAAACCCCGTTTGACAAATCGATTGCATTAAAGCTGACTTCGTGATAGCCTGCCTGCAATACCCCGTCAATAAGTGTTTTCACTTTTCTGCCCAGCAGATCGTAAACCGCCAGCTTTGTCAACACCGACTTGGGCAAAGCAAATTTTATTATAGTAGTCGGATTGAACGGGTTGGGATAATTCTGGCTTAAAGAAAATTCGGCGGGCAGTCCGTTTTCTTTAACAACGCCTGTTATCAGTAAAGCGGCTTCGTTGCTGAAGTCCGATTCCACGGAATCTTTATAAACACACACCCTGTAAGTATAGGTTTGTCCCGCTTCAAGATTTTTATCCGTATAACTATTCGCGGTTCCCGTTAACGTATCGAGAACTGAAAAGGATTTTTGCGTACTCAGTTTACGTTCAATTACGGATCCGTCTTCATTTGCCGAATTAATCGTCCAGGTAAGAGTGATTTCATCAGCTCCGCTGTTCTGCAGAACAAGGTTTGTCGGTGCCGGCAGCGTGCTGAAAGAACTTGTATCGCTCCAAGGACCGGGCCCGGTTATATTGCTTGCCCGGACACGCCAGTAATACCTTTGGACGTCCTCAAAGCCGGATAAAGTTTTGGATGAATCGGATGTTGAAGCAGAATTGAAAATATTTGTGAATGCCGGGGAAAGTGACGTTTGGATTAAATATTGAGAAGCGTTCTTAATCTTAGTCCAGCTAAAAGTATAAAACCCCTGACGGCCCTGGTACTGTTGGGCTTTAGCCGGCTGCGGAGAAGAAGCAGGTGCGGGAATAAAAGTTGAAAAACTGCGCACGTCGCTCCACGGACCTGGACCGGCGGCGCTGTTCACTTCAACCCGCCAGTAGTAGTTACCGCCTTGCGTTAAACCGCCGACTGATTTTACCGTATCCGCGGTTGAGTCCGTTACATCGATATTTCTGAATGTAGGATCCGTCGTTAACTCGATATAATACTTATCGGCGTCTTTTACGCTGTTCCATTTAAATGTAATATTTGTATCCAGCGCAGCCGCCATATCGGCGGGATACAACAGGGTTGTTTTTCCGAAATACGACGTACCGTTGGAAAGTACGGGGTTTGTCCAATTAATCCAGCTCGAAAGGTCGAAGTTGTAAGGACTGTCCGATATCGTATCCGTATTTACGCTGTCTTTGCCGAGGAGGAACTTGTCAACAAACGCTTCTATCTCCGGTATCTGAACATCCGGCACCTGGCAGTGCAAATGGTTGCCGACGATGGAAAAGCCGAACCTGCCGGATATGCCCAAAGCCTTGTACACTTGCTTTGCTCCCTCGCTTGCAACGTAGCATGAGGGATTTGAAAGCCATGTATATGACGGATTCGCCGTAACATATAAAGCCCGGGGCGCAACCATTGCCATCAGCTCATGATGATCCTCGGGCATCCGGTAAACATTATCGCCTGCAAATTGGTGCATATCGTCTTTAAACCAGTTATAATCCGTGTTATCTATTTCTTCCACGTTTGAACCTGCCGAGAAATGGGAATAACGCCATGAAGTTGCGCCGCCCCCGCCGGATTCCTGGGCTATGGTAAGAGCAATGCGTTCGTCGAAAGCTCCTGCAAACAGCGCCAGTTTGCCGGCATATGAGCAGCCGGTGACGGCGACATGCTTCAGATCTACGGAAAGAACGTTCTGAACCAGTTCCAGGCCGTCGATGATGCGGCTGACTCCCCACGCCCAAGCGCTGTATTGTCCCGTATTAGAGGGATTAAGATTAGGATAAAGCCGGTAATAAGGGTCCGAAGTTTGCGGGTTGCCGTATGCCGTTACCTGGTTAATGTTATAAGCTATTTCGGCAATATTGCGGCTTTTAAAGATGCTGTCCGGGATACTGCCGGTGGGAGTCATTACTCCGATGACGGCAGGGAACGGCCCTGCTCCTGCCGGAAGGATAACTCTTGAAACCAATGTAAGCGTTCTGCCGTTCACGGTAACGATTACGGTAAGCGAGTCACCCGCAAAGCTGGCCGTAATGCTGTCCGGTCGCGGCGGTTTCTCTCCTATCTCGTAATGCTGGATCTGTGCGCCGATCTCGGCGCGGCGGCACTCCCAATCGGAGAAGTAATTTATTCTGCCTCTGCCGTCGGCCCATTCAAACGGGTCGGGCAGAGCCTGGTTAACGGGAAGCCGGCTTAACGCAGGCATATACGGTACCGGGCAATCGGAGCCTGTGTTTTCAACGCTATACACAAGAGGCAGCGTTTGCGCAAAAGTATTAATGCACATCTGTGCGCTTAATAAAAGAATAACTAGAAAAAATAGCCTTCTCATTTTAAACTCCCTTGAATTGGACGATATTTCTTCTGATTCGGTTTAGTTTATATTGAATCGTTTCACTTTAAACTAAAATTTTCGAATTTGCGGCAAGGTATGATAAAAATTAAAAAATTAGGCGCCAATTCGCGCTATATATTAACCAATTTGCGTAAGAAATTATGTCAAACGGAATGGCCGGGTTTATGATATTTTCTGAATTCCCGCAGCCCGACACCTTTTTTTCTTTTAAAATACCGCGAGATATGTTCGGCATCTGTAAAATTAAACAGGGAGGTGATTTGAGAGATAGGTAGATCCGTTTCAATAATAAGCTCGGCAATCATTTCGACCCGCACGTTCTGAATTTCCTGGTAGATCGACCTGTGTATCTCGCTTTTAAATTTTCTTTCGAGCGATCGCCTGTTGATGCCGGATGCTTTTACCACTTCATTCACAAGGATTTTATTCTTGGCATTTTTCTTTATGAACCGGATAGCTTGCGAAACATGAACGTCGTTTACGGCAAGTATATCGGTGGATTGTCTCTGGACAATATGACTCGGATATACCATAATCTGTTTTTGCGGGACCTTTTTTTTGTCGATCATGTTGTCGATCAGGTTAGCGGCAAGGTACCCTGCCGATTCTACGTTCAAGGCAATGCTCGTCAGCGGAGGATCGCTAATATCGCAAATCATCGGATCGTTATCCGTACCGATAACGGCCACGTCTTCCGGCACATTAATATTACTCAGTTTGCATACTTCGAGAATATGCTGCCCGTGATCGTCGTTGCATGCAAATATGCCCACGGGCTTGGGCAGGCTGTTGATCCAGTGGCTGACTTCCTGCTGTTCGTATTCCCATTCGTTCTTTTTTATCCTTTTCCGCGGAACATAAACGTAGGTATTGTATCCCGCTTCCCCGTTGAAACCGCTGAAATACAGCTTCCGCTCCCTCACCCAGTCGTAATCTTCGTATCCGAAAAAAGCCAGGTTCTTCAGCCCCTTTTCGATCAGATGACTGCTGGCAAGTTTTGCAATCGACTGCGAATCGGTTTTAATTACCGGCACGTCTTTCGGGTACGATGAATCGTGCACGGCCAGGATAGTCGGAATTTTCAGACTCAGCAGTTCCTTGGTAATTAAAGTATCGCGCATTATAATTCCGTCCGGCTTCCATCCCTTTAAATGGGGGATGGAAGAAGTTAAATCGATCGGTTCCTTGTAAAATGACCAGGGGCCTTTAAGCTTCGAATAACGGGCTATTCCCGCAATAAGCCCTCTTCCGAACGCCCTTGAAGTTTCCAGCAGCAAGACTATTCTTTTCAACGGGTTCTTTCTCCGTATTTTTTTATTCATAATTTCTAATATAAATAAATCTTTTACAATTCTTTTTGCAAGGCATTTTCTCTCGGCAACCACACCTTCATTTTTCCCGCTCCCCTGTTCGACCAGACATAATACGGTATCAAAGAAAATACTTCGCCGCCTGCCTCGCCTCTAAGAGCAAGTATATTTTCGGATAAGACTTTTTTATGCCCGACGCGGACATCTATTTTACCGGGAATTTTAATGCCGGAAATATTCTTGTTGTCCATCTCCTCCGCGCAGTACACCAGCGGGCCGTATTCGAATGCGACTTTGTTCAGGTCGTCTTTAACTTTTTCGCCTGCAATTACTTCGCGTACATTCATCGGTAGAATTAATTCGACTTTATCACCCTTATTCCATTTTCTTGAAATTACCGCATAACCCTTATCCAAATTCTTTTTTACATCCTTGCCGTTAACCCTTAATATAATTCCGCCGGGGCCGTTATCTTCGTAGGAATACAAATCTCCCGGTGCCGCAGTATTCCGGGCCCAGCCGGGTATACGGAGCTTCAATGCAAACTTCTTATCTTTCCCTTGAGTAATAGTAATTTTTATTCTTCCGCTCCAGGGATAATCCGATTCCTGTTTTATATTTATTTTTTCCCCTTTAATTAACATCCGCGCGCCGCCGGATACGTACAGATTAACGTACACGCTATCCCCGTCAACGGCATATATCAACCCGGGTACGGAAGGAATGAAGCGGATTAAGTTTGTCGGGCAGCAAGAGCAGTCGAACCACGGCTGCCTGGTGCAGGATCCCATATTAAAGGCATATTTGCCGTCGGATTCCGTCGGGTTAGGGTAGAAAAAATTTTTCCCGTCCAGCGAAATTCCTGATATCAGTCCGTTGTACATCGTCCGCTCGATAACATCGTAATATTTCGAATCGCCGGTCAACATGAACAGACGCTGGTTCCAGAATACGCTTGCAATTGCGGCGCAGGTTTCGTTATAAGCGGTAAGATTAGGAAGTTCGTAATTATCGCCGAAAGCTTCGCCGTCGTGTCTAGATCCCAAACCGCCGGTAATATACATTTTTTCCCCGACAATGTTCTCCCAGATTTTGTTTACGGCATTAAGATAACCGGAGTCCCTATAAACGGCGGCGATATCCGTCATCCCCGCGTACATGTACAATGCTCTAACGGCATGACCTACGGCTTCGGTCTGCTTTACGACCGGCATATGGTCCTGGCTGTATTCGCCGTATAGCTTATGAGAAGTCGAATCGCCCCTCAAATCGAGGAAAAATTTTGCGAGCTTAAGGTATTTTTCGTTATGCGTAATATGATAAAGCTTGATTAAACCGGTTTCCGCAATCTGATGCCCGGGAGGCGTCGTTAATTTGCCCGGTCCGAAATTCTTAACCAGCAGATCCGCGTTCTTAATCGCGACATTTAAAAAATTTCTCTTACCGGTAGCCCAATAGTGCGCGGCGGCTGCTTCGAACAGATGACCGCTGTTATATAGTTCGTGGCTGCTTTCAAGATGCTCCCAGCGCCTCGTTGAAGGTTTTACCCAGGATGCAGGAGGCTTTTGCCTGTTGATCGTGAACCACGTAGTGAGGTACCCGTCGGGCTCCTGCCCGGTTTTTATGATAGCTATAACCGAATCAAGATAAGCATCCAAAGCGGGATTAGGTTTACTGATTAGGGAGTATGAAGCGCCTTCGATAATTTTATAAAGGTCGGTGTCGTCGAACGGCATTTTGCCTTTAAAGGCGCCTTTGATCTTTCCGCCCGCAACCAAAAAATTCTGCATGCGCCCTTCCTTCCGGCACTTGTCGAAAGCGTACCGGATTGTAGTATCCTGGACAAGTCTTATTTTCGGCAGCCAGAAGTTATCGTTAATAACAACGTTTTTTATACCGACGGCGGAAATCGGGTAGTCGGAATATTTCCGGTCTTTTTGAGAATATAAAAGCGGCGTTAAGATGAGCAGAAGAACTATTATCTTTTTCATTTATTAAACTCCCTTTTTATATTTTTGCTGCCGTTCGCCCGGCTGCTTCTCGCTTCAGCAAAACCAGTTTTTTAGTTTGAATATACCGTCCGCCTTCAAGGCGGAAAAAATATGTGCCGCCGGGTAATCCCGCGGCATCCGATTGCCTCGAATAAGTTCCCGGGGACATTTTCTCGGAGACGGCAGGACTATTTCGCGCCCCGAAGGATCGTAAACAGTCAAACGGACGAATGATTCCGTAGGAATTGTAAACGCAATTTTTGTTGCCTGGTTAAAATGGTTCGAATAATTCCGGGAAAGAGAAAACATAACCGGATTATTTTCCTCACCGGGCTCTGCCCGGGCGATCTTCAATCGGTTTAAGAAAAAGCCGGTTAT
>JBJKOY010000167.1:0-11135 GCA_046706945.1 Ignavibacteriaceae bacterium
TCATTGCAGTGAAATAAAAATTAGATTTATTATATAAGGAAAAACTCTGAAATGTACCCCGAACTTTTTAAGATCGGTCCTTTTACCGTATACAGCTACGGTTTAATGCTTGGCATTGCCTTTATTATAGCTAGCTATATTCTTTCCAAAGAATTTGAAAGAAGAAAGCTGAATCCTGCTTATGCTACCGAAATAACTCTGCTTGCAATAATTTTCGGCATAGCGGGAAGTAAAATTTTGGATTTGATAGAAAACTGGGATGCATTCATCCATAATCCTTTAATCGCTTTTTCCCCGGGAGGACTTACTTTTTACGGCGGACTGATTCTCGCTACCGCCGCGATTCTCATTTATGTAAAAAAGAAGAAGCTGTCTTTCCTTTTTATCGCCGACGCAACTTCACCGTCTCTTATACTTGCATACGGTATCGGAAGACTGGGATGCCAGCTTGCGGGCGACGGCGACTACGGCATACCTACATCGCTTCCGTGGGGAATGAATTATGCGAACGGCACTGTAAAACCGCATTATGCCCTTATTCAATATTACCAGGATCATCCCGAACAGGCAGTCAAAGACCATTATTACGCCTTGTCTTCGCAGGTTATAAGAACCGATAACTACGGAACAATTACGAAGTTCGACGAGGTTATAAGACTGCACCCGACGCCTATTTACGAGTTCCTCCTGGCTGTGATAATATTTTATATACTATGGCATTTCAGGAAGAAAGACTGGGTCGACGGGAAGATTTTTATGCTGTATCTTGTGCTGGCCGGCTTGGAAAGATTTTTAGTAGAATTCATCAGATTAAATCCCAGGCTTTTGTTCGGTCTTTCGGAAGCCCAGTTGATTTCTATTCCAATGATGATAATCGGGTCTATCGGTTTTTATTACCTAACTGTGAATAAAGATAAATTTCCTAAATTTGTTCCGCCTCCTCTAAAGGCGCAGAAGAAAAAGCCTGAATAGCAGATTAAAAACGGTAACAGGGAGATGAATTTAATAATCGGAAGAAAACCTGTTTTAGAAGCAATTAATTCCGGGGAACCGGTTGAGCAGGTATATATTCTTTACGGTCAAAGAGGTCCCGCAATTGGTGCCGTAAGAACAGCCGCTAAAAAAAGGGGGATCAAGTGCAACGAAATTCCGGCTTCTAAATTTAAATCATATTCCGGCAGCGGAAATGCCCAGGGCGTTGTCGCTCTGAAACCGTCCCATAAGTTTTTTTCTCTAGAAGAATTAATCGAAGACTCAAAAACAGAAAAATACCCTTTAATATTGGTACTTGATTCCATCCAGGATACTCATAATTTAGGCGCTATTATAAGAACTGCGGAATGCTGCGGAGTCAAGGGCGTTATTGTTACAAAATATAACAGCGCTCCGGTTAATGCCACGGTAGTAAAAACTTCGGCCGGGGCTACGGAACACGTGAAGATATGTCAGGTTAGTAATTTAATTAATGCACTCGAAATTCTGAAAAACAGCGGTTTCTGGATAGCGGGATCGTCTTTAGAAAATTCCAGAATTTATACGGAAAATGATTACAAAATGCCGCTGGCGCTGATTGTGGGGAACGAAGAAAAAGGGATAAGAAGACTGACGGCCGAAAAATGCGACTTCCTGGTAAAAATACCCATGAAGGGGAAAATCCAATCTTTGAACGTCTCGGTCGCTGCAGGTGTTCTCTTATTTGAAATTCAAAGACAGCAAAACATTTAATATTAGTAAATCAATATTGTAATTAATACCATGAAACGGATAATTAAATATCTCTCTCCGCTTTTTTATGTCTCTTTTATCCTTATCCTTTGCGGATGGGGAAGTACGGGGCATAAAATAATAAGCACCGGCGCTACGCTTTTATTTAAGGACAAGGCCGCATCTTTAAGCTATCTGTCGGGACAAATAATTAGCCATGCATCGGACGCGGATAACAGAAAAAGCTCCGATCCCTCTGAGTCGCCAAAGCATTTTATAGATATCGACAGCTACCCAGAATTTGTCTCGACCGGCGAAATCAATATGTATTATGATTCCGTCATAGCAATGCACGGTCAAAATTTTGTTGTGAACGCGGGTACGCTGCCGTGGGCAATATTAAATACGTTCGATTCTCTTAAGGCGGCTTTTGTAAGAAAAGATTGGGATAAAGCGGGACTTATTGCGGCTGACCTCGGACATTACGTTGCAGACAGCCACATGCCTCTGCACCTCACCGAAAATTATAACGGATATCAAACTAACCAGGGCGGAGTTCATTCAAGGTATGAAACCGATCTGATAAATCAATATTCTTCCCGAATAAATTATGATCCGGACAGCCTTTCTTTAATTCCGGACGTCAGGTCCTACGTTTTTTCTTATATTTATCAAAACTATAAATATAAAGACTCCGTTCTTGACGCCGATAAAGAAGCCGCCTTGTTCGCCGGGAGCAATAAAAGCCAGGATTACTATCAAAAATTTTGGGAACTTGCAGGAAGGTTTACCGATACCCTGTTTAAACACGCATCCTGCAGGCTTGCCGATCTTATATATACGGCTTGGACGGAAGCCGGCAGTCCGCAGCCGGGGATATCGGGTTCAAAGGAAGCTAAGAATATTCCGGGAGATTTTATACTCGAACAGAATTATCCGAATCCTTTCAATCCTTCTACGGTAATAACTTATTCTATTCCCCGGAGAGAATTCGTGACAATGAAAGTGTACGATATCCTCGGCAGGCCGGTTGCCACACTCGTAAACCAAGAACAATCGCGCGGTATTCACACAGTCCAATTTAATTTACAACAGACCGCAAACAACAAACTACAATCTGTTTCTAATTTCCAAATTTCAAGCGGAATATACTTCTATAGGCTGACGGCCGGAAATTTAGTCTCCGCAAAGAAAATGATCTTATTGCGCTGAAATATTATTTAATAATAAAAAGGGAGTATTAAATGGATAACCAGGAAAATTCTTCGAATAAAGAACATAAGTCCCGTAAAAGAACCGGAGCCGGAGGCTCTTCCGACGCTGTTTACGGCATGGCCTTAATAGGTTCGGCAATATATTTTATTCAGAATGCCGCAACATTTTGGGGAGTAGTTCTCGGTATACTAAAAGCTATTGTATGGCCTGCAATTGTCATATATAAACTACTTGAATTCTTAAAAATGTAAATTTCGGATAAAATTAAAAAATTATAAGGGCAATTAAACTTTTATTGTGGGTATTATTATTTGCATTTGGTAAGTTATGCAAATTTAATAAGTTAAAGTTGCGCATTAAATAAAAGAGGATAATCTCAAATCTTTTAGGGGGCCGGGAAAATGAAAAAATATTTTGCGGTTTTGTTGACATTTTTCTTTTGCGGATTTTCGTTCGCGCAGGGAGAAGGCGCAGTCCCTTTTTTAACGCTTCAGCAGTCTCCCATGTTATGGGGAGCCGGTCAGATCGGCACAGCAATTCCTACCGATAATGCCTTGGGCTTTTATTTAAATCCTGCACAGCTCGGGAATTTCGCACGCGATAACAACCTGGCGCTGTCATTTATGCCCAATATAACGGACTGGGGAAAAAATTTATTCCATGGTATCACATTTCATACATTCGGATTAACGGTCGGGTATAATTTTAATAAAAAAAATGACCTGCCGTTGTCGTTAGGAATAGGGTATATACACAACAAGTTTGATTTCGGGTTAACTGTTTTAACCGATCCTGTAAGTCTTAAGCCTATAAGGGTCAGCGATAATTACGATTCTTTCGATTGCCTGAGTATCGGAGCGGAATATGACTATTACCTTAGATTCAATTTAGGTATTTCGACAAAATTTTTTAAATCCGTTATCGGAGATGTATATGAAAACGGTAAAGTTGAAGCCGACGGAACGGCCTTCGATTTCGGTGCGATGGTTACGGCACCCCTTTCCGAACTACTTTTTAAAAATGCATCGTACAATCTCGATGCATCTTCATACTTTAAACCTGTTTTAAATTTTACCTTGGGATATTCTCTGACCAATGTCGGGAAAGAAATATATTATATAGACGCGAGCCAGAAAGATCCTCTGCCTAGAACAGCCCGGCTGGGGTATTCGCTTGACCTCGGACTAAAATTATTTGTTAACGGGAAGGGTCTGGATGCGGTCGATTATTCGTTTACGGCCGAAGCCGAAGACCGGCTAGCCGTTAGTGACAGTCTCGGAAATTTAACCTACCTTGGATTGCTGGGAAATATTAATATCGGTAAAAATCTTATTGCTTTTAGAAGCGATAACAATGTTATAGAACACCAGGGCCATATCATAAGTTTTTTCAAAACGGTTACGCTAGCTTTCGGAAGATATAACGGTGCCGGCTTTAACGATATCAAAACAAACGGACTGGGCTTTTCGACCGAAGGATTAAGTCTTTTGTTAAGTGCTTCCATAGATAATCCCGTTTTAAATTTTATAGCTAATCATTTTGCGCTGAAATACTACGACTCTAATGCGTTCGTAAATACTTCCCTTGAAACCAATTTTAAAGGATTGACGCTTTATTATAAAAATTTCGAATTCTGATTTAAAGCTCGGTATATTTAGTTGATCCTCTATAAGGATCAGGCTCTTAAATATGGATCTTTTCTACAATTCTTTAACATCTACGATGTTTTGTACTTAATTCGATCCGGATAATATTAATTCAAATTTTAATTTGCAGTATCAACATCTGCTATCTTTATCGAGGCTGTGCAAAAAGTATTTAAGAACCTTAGTGTCTTCGCGTCTTCGTAGCAATTGCTTGTATTTATTTGATATTCGAAGAAATTATTTGCCGCATTGTCGCAAAGACACAAAGTATGTTATTTTTTGGTTCCCTCGCATCGTAGTAAACTTTTCCCGATGAATTAAGGTTTATTTAGATCACATAAAAAGTTCAGGGGAATTATTTAACTATACACTGAATTTGTATTTATCTATTTTATATTTCGATATCATTTCGTTTTTATTCATTTTTTTATTAGACATATATCAGCATTTAACTCTAAAATCTTTTTTAAAAGGCAGGTAAATGACGGAGATTACGGATGAGTATATGAAGAATATGCTCGGAAAAGCCAAAACTTATTCGGTTATGATCTTGAAGAAAACGGCGGGCGGTAATATTGAAGGGGCCGATAAAATCATATGGGAACACGGACGCAGAAACTTCCGGCTTCGCGCGGAAGGAATTTTGTCGATTGTCTGCCCTGTTTCCGGCAGTACGGAAGTTGCGGGAATAGGCATTTTCAATTGTTCCGTCGAAGAAACGAAAAAAATAATGGACGGCGATCCCGGGGTGGAAGCAGGCATTTTTAATTATGAAGTATATTCATGCAGGGGGTTTCCCGGCGACAAATTGCCGCAATAATCCGGCTTAATATTTTGCGGCCTTGTCTTTTTTAAAAATGTCCGATCCGGGTTTTTATTTATTTAAAAATATTTGAAATATGTAAACAAAATTCCCGTTAATCGGTATAATTTTGCGTTATTTAGGCTGAGAAACGGCACACCGGAATTCTTGACTACCGCGGCTCATTTCTCTATATTTGAAATCGAATTTTTTGTCAATTCACGGAAAAATACGGCTTTGAACCAGCATAATCGAAATCGATCACTATGCGATAAAACAGTCCTTCCGAGCGGAATTAAGGTTATTTCCGAAACTATTCCTTATGTAAAATCGTTTTCGCTGGGATTCTGGTTTAACGTAGGTTCCAGGGACGAGAATTTCGGAAACAACGGCATTACTCATTTTATTGAGCATATGCTTTTTAAAGGAACAAAAAAACGCTCCGCCTCCAAAATTGCAAACGAAATCGAATCTTTGGGAGGCTACCTCAACGCGTTTACATCAAAAGAACAGACATGTTATTACGGAAGGGGATTATCCAGCCATATCGGGAAAACTTTCGAGGTCCTGGCGGATATGGTTCAGCAGCCTGCTTTCAAACCGAGGGAAATAAAAAGAGAATCCGGCGTTGTGGTTGACGAGCTTTACGATATAGACGATAATCCCGAAGAATTAATTTTCGATAAGTTCGAAGAAATTGTTTTCAAAGGAAACAGCCTTAGTCTTCCCATAATAGGGACCGAAAAGAATATAAAAGGTTTTTCGCAGCCGGATTTATTCGATTTCGTGGGCCGGCAGTACGGCTTCAACCGTTTTATAATTGCGGCTTCGGGTGCGGTAGATCACGCAAATATATTAAAGTTAACGGACAAATTTATTAGGAAAGATTTCGGAAATTCTGCGGTTAAAAGAAAACACTATAATTCGGTAATATCGCCCAGACCGGATTTCAAGGTTATTGAAAAAGACTTTCAGCAGATACACGTAATTATAGGGAGACCGACATACGGTTATAAAAGCCCCAAAAGAACTTCCGCCGCCCTTTTATCTCAAATACTGGGAGAGGGCAGCAGTTCACGTTTGTTCCAGTCGCTGAGGGAAAGAAACGGTATTACTTACCAGGTCAACACGTTTTTAAATTCTTTCTACGATATTTCGACTTTCGGCGTATATTTCTCGACAAACGAAAAAATGACTGAAAAGGCCGTGCAGTTGACGTTAAAGGAATTTAAGAAAATCCGCGAAATCAAAGTATCCGAACGAGAATTGAATAAGGCAAAAGAATCGGTTAAAGGTAATTTGCTGCTTAGCCTTGAGAGCACCTCAAGCAGAATGATAAGAATGGCTCAATCGGAATTTTATTTTAACCGAGTTAAGACGACGGAAGAGATTATAAAAAATATAGACGCGGTAACCGCGGAAAACATCCGTGAAACCGCAAATGAATTGTTGGATGAAAATTCCTTCATCAAATTAATCATCAAATCAAAGAATGCATTAATTAAACCGGCTGCTTAAAATTATGCGCCGGTTTGGCGGTCGTCTTAAGAAATACGGCCGGCCGTAAAAATACGAGGTATAAAATGTTAATAGGCGTTCCAAAAGAAATAAAAGCAAACGAGAACAGAGTTGCGTTGCTGCCCGTCGGCGCATCTACTCTCATCAAGAACGGCCACAAAGTCGTTATTGAAACAAATGCGGGCGTCGGAAGCGGTTTTTCCGATGAAGATTATAAAGCCGTAGGCGCAGAAATTGCCTCTTCCGCAGGGGAAATTTTTTCCGCCTCACAAATGATCATGAAGGTAAAAGAACCTGTAGGCCCGGAATACGACCTTATCCGGGAAGGACAGGTCTTGTTTACTTATTTTCACTTTGCCGCAAGCAAGGAATTGACCGAAGCGATTATGAAATCCAAATGCGCGGCAATTGCCTACGAGACGGTTCAGAAAGCAGACCGCTCCCTTCCTCTTTTGATCCCGATGAGCGAGGTAGCCGGCAGGATGGCGCCGCAGGAAGGAGCCAAATACCTTGAAATGGCAATGGGCGGCAGAGGCGTTCTTCTGGGAGGAGTTCCGGGAACAGGTCCTGCCGAAGTTATGGTGCTCGGCGGAGGAATTGTCGGAACAAACGCGGCAAAAATTGCGGCAGGACTCGGCGCCAGGGTTACCATCTTCGATAACAACCTATACAGATTGAGATATCTCGACGACGTAATGCCTAAAAACGTGATAACCATGATGTCGAACGATTACTATATAAAAGCCGCCCTACCGAAGGCGGACCTGGTGATCGGCGCGGTTCTTATACCCGGAGCCAAAGCTCCCAAACTTGTAACCAAAGACATGCTTAAGATAATGAAGGAAGGTTCCGTGATCGTGGATGTTTCGGTAGACCAGGGCGGGTGCATAGAAACCTGCAAACCTACCACTCACGAGAAACCCACTTTTGTAATTGACGGCGTCGTTCATTACTGCGTAGCAAACATGCCCGGAGCAGTACCCCATACTTCAACTCTGGCATTGACAAATGCTACCCTGCCGTACGCGGTTGAAATTGCAAACAACGGTTTTGAAAAAGCGGTTAAGACCAATCCCGAAATTAAACTCGGGCTGAACATGATAGACGGGAAGATAACGTACAAAGGCGTGGCCGAAGCGTTTGATTTTAAATATCACCCGGTCGATTCGGTTTTAAAATAAAATTACTGCGGTTTCAAAGCTGCAGCGGAGTATATTAAATACTTGGACCTGCTTGCAGCATGCAACCTTGAACATGAACTTGAACTTGAACTTAAATAAGGATCTTCCATGGCGAAACTAGTAATTGACGGAAAAGAAATTGAATTTACTCACGGCCAGACAATAATACAGGCGGCCAGGGAGAACGGGATAGACGTACCTCATTTCTGCTGGCATCCCAAGCTCTCAGTTTCAGGCAACTGCCGCGTCTGTCTGGTTGAGATTGAGAAAATGCCGAAACTGGCTATTGCCTGTGCTACCCTGGCGGCCGACGGAATGGTCGTTCATACGGCTTCGGAAAAGGCCCTTGCCGCAAGGAACGCGGTTATGGAATTTATCCTTATAAATCATCCCCTCGATTGCCCGATATGCGACGAAGCCGGAGAATGCAAGCTTCAGGATTATGCTTACTCGCACAGCCCTGGCGAGAGCCGGTTTGTCGAAGAGAAAGTGCATAAGAATAAACACGTTCCGATCGGACCTTACGTTATGTTCGATGCCGAAAGGTGCATATCGTGCTCAAGATGCATAAGGTTCTGCGACGAGATTGCAAAAGATCCCGAACTGACGTTCGTAAAAAGAGGCGACCGGGTAACAATCGTAACATTTCCCGGCGAAGAAATGGACAATCCGTATTCTTTGAATACAACGGACATATGCCCTGTAGGCGCTTTAACGAGCCGGGACTTCAGGTTCAAAGCCCGCGTGTGGGACATGTCGTCCACCAAATCCGTCTGCAACGGGTGCGCTCGCGGCTGCAACATGGATGTATGGGTCAGGGACAACAGCGTACTGAGGTTAACGCCGCGTCAGAACGATGCCGTGAACAGCTACTGGATGTGCGACCACGGGCGGGTTAATACATTTAAATTTATTAATGCAGGAGACAGGGTTGACGCTCCTCAAATAAGAACGGAAGGCAGCCTCCGGGAAGCAACTTGGGAAGATGCCGTCGCAAAAGCAGCAAAAAAATTGAAATCGTTAGGAAAGAACGAGATTGCCTTTATCGGTTCCGCTTTCGCTACGGTTGAAGATAATTATGTTTTGACAAAATTCGCTTCTTACCTCGGCTGCAGGAATATAGATTTTATCAGGCATACGGACCCGGCTTTCGGGGACGATATACTCAGAAGGGAAGACGTAAGCCCGAATTCCGCCGGCGCCGAGGCGGCTGGCGTGAAACCCGGACAGGGAGGAATGGATATCCGGGAAATCGTCAAGGCAATTAAGGAAGGAAAGATCAAAGCCCTTTATGTAATGGAGGAAGATATCATAGCTTCCGATCCCGAATTGGAAAATATATTTCAAAAGCTTGAACTGCTGATAGTTCATGCTACCAATTTCAACAAGACTACCTCCATTGCCCATATTGTATTTCCTGCGGCTTCCTATGCCGAAAAGAACGGAACGGTGGTCAACTTCCAGGGAATAGTTCAAAGACTGCGTCCCGCAATTGCCACTGTTGAAACCGACCGTGCTCTGGACAGAATGTCGATGAGCAGGCTGGATAAATTCGGTACACAATACGACAGGTGGGCGCAGGGACATAAATACGACGCGAAATCGTCCTGGAAAATTATCTCCGCGGTATCGGCCGCTGCGGGGTATAAAATGAAATTCAACATGGCGGAAGAAGTTTTTGACGAGATAGCCAAGACAAATAAAAATTTTGCCGGCCTGGATTACGACTTAATAGGAGAGCAGGGCGCTCAATCAAAATTAAAAACAGCGGAAAAACCTGTTACCGCTTAAACGGAGAAAATCAAAGTATGAGTATTTTGGAAATAATAATTTTTACCGTTGTAAAGATGCTGGTAATCTTTGCTTTAATGATGGGAACGGTCACTTACCTGGTTTATTTCGAGAGGAAGATAAGTGCATGGGCCCAGAACAGGATCGGCCCGAACAGGGTGGGATTTCACGGCGCGCTGCAGCCGTTTGCCGACGTGCTCAAGCTTCTGCTGAAGGAAGATATCGTACCTTACCAGGCAAATAAAAAAATCCATGCGCTTGCGCCGATGCTTGCGCTGTTTGTTGCTTTTACTACATATGCCGTCATCCCGTTCGGCCCGAACATTACGGTGTTCGGTTTTGATGTACCGCTGGTGGTTGCGGATATAAATATCGGGATACTTTACGTATTGGCGCTCACCTCACTCGGAGTATACGCAATTACGTTTGCCGGCTGGTCTTCCGGCAGCAAGTACTCTCTTTTGGGAGGCATAAGATCTTCCGCCCAGATGATATCTTACGAGATTTCGATGGGGTTTTCGGTAGCCGGCGTTCTGCTCCTAGCCCAGTCGCTTAGACCGGAAGCGATCGTGCAGGCCCAGTCGGGATGGATGTGGAACGCAATCCTTCAGCCTATCGGTTTTATCACGTTTATGGTATCCGCTTTTGCGGAGACCAACAGGCTTCCCTTCGATCTGCCTGAAGCGGAACCGGAACTTGTCGGCGGCTTTCATACCGAATACTCCAGCATGAAGTTCGCCGGCTTTTTCATGGCCGAATATGCCAATATGATTATTGCCAGCGCTTTAATCGTTACGCTGTATCTCGGAGGCTGGCAGTTCCCTTACCTCGAGACATTCGGGCTGCCCCAGGTATGGTTCGTTATTATCTCAATCCTTACTTTTATGATTAAGGTAGGGGCGTTGCTGTTTTTCTTTATCTGGGTCAGGTGGAGCCTGCCTCGTTTCAGGTACGACCAGCTGATGAGCCTGGGCTGGAAAGTGATGTTCCCGCTTTCGCTTATAAATGTTGTTTGGGCCGCATTTTTAGTGATGGTATTTAAAATTTAAGCTTAAAGTGGCATTTTCGGAAAATTGTACATATCTTTATCCCGGTGAATAAAGAATTGCGTCGAAAATGGCCCAAAATGTAAATATCTGACGAATTAAATAATTATACGGGGAAGTAAAAACAGAATAAAATTTAGGGAGTTCGGATGGCCGTAAAGAAAAGAGAAAAAGATCTGACGTTTTGGGAAAAGATCTATATTCCGGAAATCGTAAAAGGTTTGTCCCTTAC
>JBJKOY010000168.1:0-2981 GCA_046706945.1 Ignavibacteriaceae bacterium
GTTTGCAGCCGGTTCGCTTATAGCGTTTCTGATTTTTTTGCCTAATATTATCTGGCAAATCATTAATAACTTTCCGTCGCTTGAGTTCTATAGAAATATAACCGCTAATAAAAATATTTATACTCCGCCTTTGGCATTTGTACTGAATCAAATAATGGATGTATCGCCTTTCACTTTTCCGGTCTGGTTTGCGGGATTTATATTTTTATTGTTTTCCCGAAAGACAAAAGATTTCAAATTCCTTTCGCTTATGTTTATAAGCTTGTTTTTAATTATGATGCTTTCAGGTACAAGCCGGGCGGACAGACTTGCATATGCTTATCCCGCCGCTTTTGCGGGAGGAGCATTCTTCTACGAGAGTTTTATATTAAAGCATAATTTAAAGTGGCTTAAAGGAATATTAATAGCTTTTTTGTATGCAGGTCTCGCTTTAGCCGTACCGGTAATACTCCCGTACTTCAGTTATGAATTCGTTGAGGGATATACAAGATCCATCGGGCTGAATACCGAACTTGAGACTGGGAATAAGCCTCCTCTTCCGCAGCTGCTTGCGGACAAGATAGGATGGGAAGATAAGTTTAACCTGGTCCTGAAGGCATACAATAGTCTAAGCGAAAAAGAAAAAAAGCAAACCATAATTGCCGCAGGTAATTACGGACAGGCGGGGGCATTGGAACTTTTCGGCAGGAAATATAATTTTCCGGATGTCGTCTGCGGGCATAATACATATTATTTATGGAGTCGAAATAAACTTCACGGGAGTATTGTTATTGAGCTGGGAAAGCACGAGAACTTTAACGCCCTGAAAAATCAATTTAAAGATGTGGAAGAATTTCCCGGCGAATATACCAATCCCTACGTGACATCCCATGAAAATAACCTGAAAGTATTTATTTGCCGCGGACCGAAGATGCCTTATTCCGAAATGCTGGAGAAAGGCAGGTTTTATTATTAATTAATAATGATAACTCCCGAAAATCAGGTTAAATTTTATGGCAGCTAAAAATCAAAAAACTAAATCCGGGATTGTTTCCGGGACCGAAGGTAATATTTCTTCTGGGAAACTTTTACCCATTAAATTCCCTAAACCCAAACTAAGCGGAGGAAAGTCAGTATCGACGGCACTAAAGAATAGAAAAACGGTTCGTGAAATAAGCGATGAAATAATTCCTTTGCAGGTCCTTTCCGATCTATTGTGGGCGGCCTGGGGAGTGAACCGTAAAATAGGTCCGTTCGGATTTCCGGGGAGAACCGCGGCGTCGGCGAGCAATTCGCAGGAAATCGATATATATGCGGCTCTAAAGGAAGGCATTTATTTATATGACCCCTTCCGGCACGCGCTAAACCCCGTTGTAAAAGGCGACTTCCGGGCGCTTGCAATAAATCCGGGTCAAACCGAACTTATCGCCGAAGCACCGGTTCAGTTTATTTACGTTGCCGATATTCACAGACTTACTCATACTTCCGGATTCATGGAACCGGGGCTTCATGATCCCGAAGTTCAGAAGTCTTATTACTTTGTCGATACGGGACTTATCGCAGGCAATGTATATTTATTTGCGGCATCTCATAACCTTGTCGCCTGGTTTCATAACTGCAACAAACCCGGGCTTAAAGCAAAATTAAATTTACGGCCGGAACAGAGAGTACTATTCGGACAGACGATAGGATATCCCTTAAAAAGGAAATCGGTTTGAAGGGGGAGATCAATTAAAAATTACGAATTAAAAATTAAAAATAAATTTTATGGACACGGTTCTACCGTTTGTTCCGGCGAAGTTTTTGTAATTTTCTGACCTTTTATATTAGCAGTTGCTTCAATAGTATATATGCATTTGTTTCCTGCTTTTCGCCAATGGACTTTTGCGCTGAAATTTTCCAGGGAAAAGCCTTGTGTTGCTATATCAAGCCAGCTTATATCGGAAATCTTTGTTAAATCAATATCAAATTGACCGTGATTTGTCGAACTGCCCGCACATTCTTGTTTAACAAGTCTATCAATTGCAATACCGGTTAATTTATCCGATGCTGCCTTGCCGGTTCTTGAAATCAGATATGTAATTAATGCCACCAATACAAAAAGAACGATAAAGCCGATTGCCCATCCCATAACAATTACTCCTATCTTATATTTAAAATATTTTTATTGTCAAATTGCCGAGAAGAGAACTAATTTCTTTGAATCAGTACTGCATTGGGAGTTAGATCAAATTTTGTCCGGATTCAAATCCAAAAATTTAGATCGATTAAAATGAATTAAAAATGAATTTCCGCTTTAGAAGTGATTTTAATATATAAAACACAATTAATTACAGCAATCTAAATAGTAAGCGGACTAGGAATTTGATAAGTCTATTTGTTATTTTAGCGTATTGAAAAGTTATAAAAAAGAATCATTTTCAACTGCGCCCATAGATCAAATGGATAGAACGTCGGATTCCGGTTCCGAAGGGATGTGTTAAATTTGGAATGAAATCTAAGTATTAACACTAAATGGTAACTAAATTGATAATCAATTTGAAACTTTTTTCAGTATTTTTAAGAGTAAAATGAAAACAGCCTAAAAAGAACTTTCAGGCTCGGACAAAGCCTTTAAACTTTTTGAGCTATTATCTAATATAAAATAATTTACTTCCATTTGACCGATTAAGAAAGTTTTTATATAAAAACTAAAATTATCTTTTCCTATTGTAACTTTTAATTTTTTCATTAAGATAAACGAAAATTATATCATCGATTTTAATATAATCAAAATCATCTCGACTCATTAGAACATAAACATTTTTCCTATCTATACCTTTTTCCCGAGCGTAATTAGAAGCAGTCATTAATTTAACATTATCAATATGTTTGTCATTGATTAACATTATAGTACATGATATAATATTTATTAAGACAACTGTCAACTAAATAAATTAGACTCTTAATCTATTGGTCGGTGGTTCGAATTCCCAGTATGCTCAGAAATCAGGGCTTAATGT
>JBJKOY010000169.1:0-2919 GCA_046706945.1 Ignavibacteriaceae bacterium
CAATTTTGTTCAGGGAAGAAACCCGCTGGCCGGGTTACTATTTCCGTTCCGACAAACCATCCATGGACGAAAAAGACTGGAAGGTGTTCGTCAATATGAAATGGGACCCGAAGACCGATAAATGGGATGTATTCTCAAGACCGATCATTTCGATAGTTAATTAATTCCGATCCGTTCCAAGAGGATCATTCTTTGAAAGCACTGTTATTTAAAAAGGGAATCCCGGAATAGGGGGTTCCCTTATTAATTATTCTGAATCCGATTATTCTGAATTCAATTATTCTGAATTCGGTTGAATACTTGAATGCAGAATAATTGAATAATAGAATGCAGAATAATTGAATACTTGAATAGATAACCGGAGAAAATTATGATCGACGAGAAAATTTATATTTGCCCTCATTGCAGACAGCCGTTAAAAAAATGGCTGTGCCCGCCTGAGACATCATGGGGCGTGGACCACCAGTACGTATGTTTTAACGACGATTGCCCTTATTTCATCCGCGGATGGAGCTGGATGAGAGAAAAATTCAATCAAAATATTTCATACAGGTATAGGATCAATCCCTCTAACGGGGAATCCGGCCCCTTGCCAGTGTGGTCGGCAAGCGCCTTGAGAAATTATATAATTAATTGAACCGCGGGTTCCGGCATTATATAAACCGAATTCTTGCGTCGTTCCGCACAAAAAATAAAGGTGAACAATATGGATGAGATAGAAAAACTGAAAGAAACGATATTAAAAGAATATCCCAGGCTTAATAAGGAAAGCAAGTTTAAATTTAACTGTCACAATAAAATTAGCTGTTTTAATAACTGCTGCAGCGATGTAAATGTCTTTCTTACCCCTTACGATATCATACGTTTAAAAAACAATCTGAATATTTCATCGCAGCAGTTTTTGGATATGTATACCTTCCTGCCGATAGACGAAAATCAAAACCACCCCGTGGTTATGCTGAAAATGAATCACGATAAAAACAAAACGTGCCCCTTTGTTACGGAACAGGGATGTTCGGTATACGGGGACAGGCCGTGGTCGTGCAGAATGTTCCCGCTCGGGGTGGCATCGCCTAAAGATAACGTAAACGGCAATGATGAAGAGTTCTACTTCATACTTGAAGAGCCCGTCTGCCGGGGTTATAAAGAAGAGAAGGACTGGACGGTAGGGAAATGGATGTCCGATCAAAAAGTTGAAGATTATACCGAAATGGGAGAGCTGTTCAAAGAAGTTTCGCTTCACGATTATTTTAAGGAAGGGAAAAAGCTTGAACCTGCCAAACTGGAAATGTTTTATACCGTCTGCTATAATATAGATAAATTCAGAGAATTTGTTTTCGGAAGTACTTTCTTAAACAGGTTTGAAATCGACGAGGAAACCTTAAATAAATTAAAATCCGACGATAAGGAATTATTGAAATTCGGTTTCGAATGGCTGAGGTTCTGTCTTTACGGCGAAAAGACTATAAAAATAAAAAAAGATCGAAATTAGGCCGGCATTATGAATGAAAGAAAGTTGATTAAACCGGATACCCGGTTCATAAAGAATATCAAAGAAAACGGCGGCGAAGACTTAAAGAAATGTTTTCAATGCGCTACGTGTTCTTCCGTCTGCCGGCTTTCTACCGAGGAATACGGGTTCCCGCGGAAGCAGATGCTGATGGCGCAGTGGGGCCAGAAGGAAAAACTTCTCGAAGATCCGGGGCCCTGGCTGTGTTTTTACTGCGGCGACTGCTCGAAAAGATGCCCCAGGCAGGTTAATCCCGGCGAGACCATGATGGCGATGCGCAGGTACCTTACTTCTATTTACGACTGGACGGGGCTGTCGCGCTTGATGTACAGCTCGGTTTTCTGGGAAATCGGGATCCTGCTTGCCGTAGCTGCCGCTATTATACTGGCGTTTACGCTGCCTCAAAATTTCGGCTTCGGACTGCTCGGTTATTCGGGAAAAGAGGCGCTGTCGACTGTAATGCTTGATAAGTTCGCGCCTGTCGATATTGTGGATATCGGCGACAGAATTATGGCATTGGTACTTGGATTGCTCCTTCTCAGCAATGCCGCACGCATGTTTGCCGGTTTAACGCGTGGAGAGAAGATACCTTTAAGCGTTTATTTTACGCAGCTTCCGTATTTTATTGTTCAGGGCGTGACGCAGAAAAGATGGAAAGACTGCGACAGCAAAGACTCCGTCGTCAACTGGCTGCGGCACCTTTTCCTGGTAAGCGGGTATGTAATCATGTTTACGCTCGTAGTCGTTTTCCTGCCGTGGTTCCAGATAAAGGACTCGAGTATTCACTGGACTAGTTTTCTCGGTTATTATGCAACCGCCGTTTTGCTGATTTCTACCGCGTGGATAATTTCCGACAGGATTAAAAAGCGCACGGAAATGCATCACTTCAGCCATTTCTCGGATTGGATATTCCCTATAATGCTTTTTCTTGCCGCCGTTACCGGCATTCTGCTGCACATCTTCAGGGTAAACAATATGCCGATGTCTACCTACGTTACTTATATGATCCACATGGCAATAGTGGTACCAATGCTGGTTGTCGAAGTCCCGTTCGGCAAATGGGGGCATCTGCTTTACCGTCCACTTGCGATTTATGTTGCAGCGGTAAGAAGCAAGGTTAGGGAATCTCAGACAAATGAGCATGCTGTTGCAGGTAAAATAGCTGCCTCCGTATAGCAGCATAGCCGCAGTTGGGGTTAATTAAAAAGTAATTCTTCAATTTTAAAATCCGCGAAAATTCGTTTTATCCGTGTCATCCGCGTGCTATTTTTTATATAAATATTACTTTTGGGATAACCTTGTAATCATGTTTAAATTTATACTCTTCAATCGTCATTAATAATACAAAATTTGCAGTATAACTCTCTGAATATTCTTCACTTTTTGCTTTTCTCCGTAAATTTCAAAGC
>JBJKOY010000170.1:0-1421 GCA_046706945.1 Ignavibacteriaceae bacterium
TGTTCAAACCGGCTAGATTCCTGATAATCGACGAATTTAGATAAGTATATTTTTCGTGCGGCATCAGGAAAACAGTCGTAAGATCGCTCGCCAGCTTGCGGTTCATTAAAGCCATCTGGAATTCGTACTCAAAGTCGCTCACGGCTCTTAGTCCTCTTATAATTCCCACCGCCCCTACCTGGTGAGCGTGGTCCACAACCAGCCCGTCGAACGAATCAACCGTAACTTTATCGGAATGCCCAAGGCTCTCTTCAAGCATTTTAATTCTTTCCCCGATAGTGAACAGAGGCATTTTGCCCGGATTTATCGCTACGGTAACGACAACTTCGTCGAATAATTCCAGGGCGCGGCTTATTATATCCAGGTGGCCGTTCGTTACGGGATCGAATGTTCCGGGATAAAGTACTTTACGCATCGGATTACTCATTAATATTTATTAGTTTTAAGGTTAAATATTAAAGTTGTTTTTTAATTTTATTAACCTAAGAAATATTTATATAAGAAAAAACAGTGCGCGCGCATCTTATTCGTTGCGGATGGTTTTCTCCCCTTGTATAAGAGATGCAACCTTTTTAAGTTAGTTTACGTCTAATCACATTACTTTTCAGTAAGTAAACAAAATAAAAAAATCATTAATGAGGTTAAAAATTGGATATTTCTGCATTAAATGAGAAAATAAAACAGGAAAGTTCGTTCATCGACCTGCTGATGTCGGAAATCGGCAAAGTGATTATAGGGCAAAAAGGAATGGTTGAAAGATTAATCGTGGGACTACTCGGCAACGGCCATATCCTCCTTGAAGGCGTACCCGGACTGGCTAAAACACTGGCCATTAAAACATTAGCTTCCGCGATGAAAGCCAAATTCCAGAGGATACAATTTACGCCGGACCTTCTGCCCGCCGACTTGATAGGTACGATGATCTACAACCAGAAAGAAGGCAACTTCCTGATAAAAAAAGGACCGATATTTTCAAATTTTATTCTGGCCGATGAAATCAACCGTGCGCCTGCCAAAGTACAAAGCGCCCTTCTCGAAGCAATGCAGGAAAGACAGATTACCATCGGGGAAAGGACATTCAAACTTGACGAACCTTTCCTCGTGCTTGCGACGCAGAACCCGATTGAACAGGAAGGTACCTACCCGCTGCCGGAAGCACAGGTGGACAGGTTTATGCTGAAGGTCAAAATATCCTATCCTTCGCGCGAAGAAGAAATGAAAATAATGAGGCAGAACGTTAATTCGATGGAAGGCACCGTGCAGCCGGTAATATCTCCGGAAGATATTCTAAATGCCAGGAAATTAATTCACGATGTTTACGTTGACGAAAAAATAGAAAAATATATACTGGATATAGTTTTCGCTACGCGCTCTCCCAAGGAATACGGTCTTAACAATATGGCCGACCTGATCAGCTACGG
>JBJKOY010000171.1:0-3894 GCA_046706945.1 Ignavibacteriaceae bacterium
TGGATAATCCGTCAAGACTTAGCAAGGCATAATCGGAATCGATTTTTAAACCGCCGCCGATAAAACCTAGTCCCGATAGACCGTTAATATCAGCCAGTCTAACATTGTTTTCGATTACAAAATTACCTGCAACCGAATCGAGGTGGGACAGCCCGTTAAGATTAGTCAGAAAAGGATTGCTGCGAATCTCAAAAAATCCTTTGATTGAAGTCAGCCTGTAAAGGCTGTCAACGTTGGAAATATTCGGACCATTAATAATTAGATTACCGTCTATTACCCTCGCAGTTAAGGAATCTAACTGCGATTGTCGCGAAATGGTAATAGTCGGTATATTACTAATAGCTAGAACAACTATTGTTGTAACTAATCCGAATATTATAGTTAATATTAGTTTAATGTGCTTCATGTACCCTCCGTAGGAAATTTGTAAATAAATTAGTTAGCTATGTATCGAATCCTTTAAATTTTAAACGGACTTCGTCCGTGTGACTCACAGTCTTATCGGTCTGAACTTCATTTTATTCGTTTTGAAAAAAACTATTTTATGAAAAAAGAATCCGAAAGCTGATAGCACTTTTGCCCGGAAGAATTTTTCGACTCCATTAATATTCCTTGCGAGACCAGATCGCATATGGCGGTCAAAATTTCACCGGAAAGGTTCTTTAGTTCTTTTTCGTATACAATCAATAAAATGCCTTCAAGATCATCTTGATGATCTTTTTTCTTCTGAAGATGTTTGATAATAATATCGATCAAGTTTTTTTCTCTTTCGTAAAATCCTATTGATGTTGTATCACGGACATGCAATTTCCATTCCCTCTATTTTCAAATAACCTAATTGCTGGTTTCGGCATATCTTAGGAGAGTATTATAAACGGACCGCGGCATAAAGCGGGACTTAAAGATCGCACTTCTTATTAAAAGATTTTTGTATGGAATCCTTCGCTGATTCTGCGATAAGGATTTTTGATTAATTATAATTAAACGGGAATTTTTAGGTGGGTAAAAAAGGTCACATGCTGTATTTGCGTTTCCTGAAATCGAACGGATTAATATGGTTTTTCTTAAGCAGTCTGCCCAAAGCTCTCCTATCTTTTTTTGAAAACCTCGCGGCTTTGGATAAATTGCCTTCGAATATTATTAATAAATTTTTCAGATAAGCTTTTTCGAATCTTGATATAACACCCTGCTTTGCTTCGTTAAATGAAGATATCAAACCGGTGCAGTCTGAATTATTCTTGCAGATATAAATATCTTCTTCCTCTATCCAGCCTGTTGTATTTAATATGACGGCTTCCTGCATTACATTCTGCAATTCGCGTATATTCCCTTCCCAGTTATGGTGAAGCATTTTCATCATTACCAAGGGCCTGATACCTTTTATTTTCTTTTTATACAGTTCCGAGTAGCGGTTTAGGAAATAATCGGCCAGCAGCGGTATGTCTTCATTCCTTTCACGAAGCGGAGGAAGAATGATCGATAAAATATTCAGCCGGTAGAACAGGTCTTCCCTGAATTGCTTTTGTTTGGATTTTTCACGCAGATTATCTTTTGATGCGGCTATTATTCTAACGTCGGAGGAAAGGTAGCCGGACTGTCCCAGCGGTTTGTACCTTTTTTCTTCGAGGAACCTCAACAGCTTTACCTGCATATTCAAAGGAAGCGATTCTATTTCATCCAGGAACAGGGTCCCGTTATTAGCCTCTCCGATCAGCCCGCTTTCGCTTGAATCGGCATTTGTATAAGCTCCTCTTTTATGTCCGAAAAATTCATTTTCAAAAAGCTCGGCCGGGATAGCCCCGCAATTGACCGGGACAAAATTATTTGACGACCTATTGCTCAGGAAGTGAATCATCTTCGCGCATAATTCTTTTCCCGTTCCCGTTTCTCCGTTAATTAAGACGGAAACGTCGTATTGAGATATATTTAATATTTTTTCTTTTATTTTGATGGAATTTTCAGACTCGCCCTTAAACATATCGAACATAGCGTGCTTCTTGAGCGGGAAAACTATTTCCGATTTATTATTTTTCCCGGAGCAGTAAAGCTCGATTATCCGTGAAACGTCGTGTTCATTTAACGGATAGGATAAAAAACTCCAGATGTATTTGTAAAGGAATTTCCGGTCGTACGGAAACCTATTATTCTTCTGGATGCCGACAACGGGGACTAAAGAATAATTTGAATAGAAATTATCGAGTTCCGAGGATTCATAAATTTCCGTAGAACTATCCATAAGAAAGAATATCAGATCAGGCTTTATTTGACTTGCGGTGTTTAGGTTCAGTTCATTAATGCAGTAATAATTTACTCCCGTATTTTTATTAAGAATGCTTACAATTTCTTTCTCAAGACTTGACTTTGAAGGATTAAGAATAATTACCAACGGTTCCATAGTTAAGTAGATTATAATAATATTAATAGAAGTAGATTTTTTGACTCAAGTTATCGGCTTGAGGCAAATGCGTTAAAATATTTTAATTCCGGTAAAGAAATAACAAGTTCATAAAACGGATGCTGATCATTTTCCACATTGTATTTATTCAAATTGAACTACTTTTTAATGAGCCGGGATAAAAAGACCTTCCGATCGGAAGCTTAATAAACCGGCGATTAAAGCGGGGGTATTTGATGTTGTTGATATTAAATTCGCAACACCGATAGTGCCGAAGCCGTACCCTTCAAACCGGCACAGCTTCGCATCTTTGCTCAAGACAAGCCCAAAACCCGGACGGATTATTCCGGCGGACAATGCAAAGCAATGCTTTAGGCCGGGAAAGCAGAATCATATAATCGTTGTACTTAAAAATAACCGTTAAGTGATTCAAGAATAGGTAATATTAAAATCAAGAGGTGCATTCAAAATAGTTTAAGCAATCAGAATGATCGTTATGCAGGCGGCGCGATATAATATAATGTGCGGGGTATAATTACTGCTGCCGCAGTCAGCTTCCGTCCGATTCGGAAAGCATTATTATAAGCCAGTTTAAAATGATCGTCGATTAAAGCGTTCTTGAATTTGAACAGGCGGTATTTAAGTTCAGCAGCACATCAGAAAATAAACTTACCGGCAATTGAATCTTCGATGTGAATGTTTTTGATGTTTTATAACATCGTATTCGGATTCATCAACGAAAGATTGTCTAAGACACACGGTTGTGATAGGACAACCGGGAATTGTCTTGAGCGAAATATCAATAATTCAAAGAACAACATGAATAAAGATTATATGCAAAGGCCGCCGGCTGCCTATTCAGGCAGTCAACCTATAACATATCGAAAAAGGTTCTTTAAACGCAAAACTCGCTGACGAAAATATTGGTCACCTACAAAAAAGGCCGGAAAAGTATCTAACCTGAAACCCGGGGAAATGCGTCGGCGTTAATTTAAATTTTTCTGCTCCTTTTAGTACCTGGCTTGAACCGAGTTCAAATACAATTATTTACGGGAGACGGAACAAGTAAGCAATAAATCATTCAATTCCATCCGTTTAAGTGTATTATAAGCCTTGCCGGCGCCGCGTTCTGGGGAGAATTTAAAAAGAATTTACGTATAATAATTTTAATTAAGCAAGCAAAAATAATTAATGCGTCTTAATTTTGTGATAAAGGACATGTCCTACGATATTTTCGAAAATTTCAATTTAACTCCCTTAATGCCGCCCGCAGTATATTTCTCCGACAGAATCACTATTGATAAATATTTGAACCGGGCTCGGGAGAATATTAGTATTTAACCAGAGCTGTCCAGAATAATTTTAATAGAGTGAATAAGTTTGATAAATTAAATGTTTTGAAAAGATTCTATCCCGAATTCAAAATAATCCCCTTGTCTTAAATTTATCGGATGCCGTAATAAACATTTTTTATTTTTAAAAATAAGCTAATAAGGTTA
>JBJKOY010000172.1:0-11571 GCA_046706945.1 Ignavibacteriaceae bacterium
TCTTGCTAACGGCACGTATTTGTACAAGGTAATAGTTCAGACAGCCGACGGCGAGTACAACAAGAGTGTTCTTGGTAAAATGGCAATAGTCAGGTAATTGTGTCGATAAATATACTAATATTTTTACATGATATATTATATTTAATTTTATTTATTTTTTGTCTTATTACGGAGGTTTTTGTGAAATTAAATGAAGTTCATCAAATCATCGGAGGAAGTATATATGAAACTTATAATTAGGCTGTCGTTATTATTAATGATAATAGCCGTCGTACAAAAAGCCACTTATGCGCAAGGTGAATCGGCCGTTCCGTTCCTGCTGCTGGCGCCCGATTCGCGAGGAGGAGCAATGGGTGAATCCGGTGCCGGACTAGCCGATAATTCGGCTGCTATTTTTTGGAACCCTGCCGGTATAGCATTCTTAAAGGGTTCGGAAGTAAGCATTACTCACAGTAACTGGCTCCCTCAATTTCATTTGGATTTATTTTATGACTATTTAACATACAGACAATATATCCCCGAAATTGAAGGAAGTATTACGGCTAGTATCACTTATATGAATTTCGGCGAATTCATCAGAACGGGACCCGACTCGCCTACCCCTCTCGGAACTTTTCATTCGTTCGACGGAGCGTTAACCGTTGGTTACGCGACAAAACTATCCGACGACTGGGGTATCGGCTTTAACTTTAGAATCATACACAGTCAGCTTTCCGATCAGCCTACGGCCGAGGAACAGGGCTCCGGCGTTGCTACATCGGTAAGCTTCGACATAGCGGGTATGTGGAGACCCGGAAAATTAATCATCCCGTTTACAAACACCGATATCGGCGGAAGATTCAGCATCGGCGCAAACTTGAGCAACCTCGGTCCGAAAATTTATTATATCGACCGCGCACAGGCAGATCCTATTCCTACAAATTTAAGGTTGGGATTCGCATATCAGATTTTCAACGATCAATACAATTCTTTGATCTATACCCTGGATTTCAGCAAGCTCTTGGTAAGCAGGGACAGTACTTCGTCTAAAGAGTTTTACCAGGCTTTATATTATTCTTGGGTAGACAGACCTTTCAGAGAGGAATTAAGGACCATTCAAACATCCATGGGATTTGAATACTGGTACGGTACTCCCGGCGATTTTCTTTTTGCTTTAAGAGCCGGTTTCTTCTATGAGGATCCTTCCTTCGGAAACCGGAAGTTCTTAAGTTTCGGTGCGGGCATTAGGTACGATATTTACGGCTTTGATTTCAGTTACCTTTCGACATCCGTATTTCCAAACGGAGAGAACAGTCCCCTGTCCGATACTCTAAGATTTACAGTATCCATCGGCTGGGGAGGTATTCCGGGAAGTACGCGCGGCTTACCGAGGGGGAGCTAGTTTTAAATGAACATAAAATTTCTTGTATTCCTTACGGTAGTTTTAAGTTTGGGCGGTTTATCTGCCCAAACTTTTAACCACAGGCTGGTGCCTTTTAATTCTCCGGTAATTCCTTCGGTTAACGGAGCAGATACCGTTAAAATTCTTGCGGTCATGGCCGAATTCCCTCCGGACAAGGACGGCGCTACTTTCGGCAACGGTACTTTCGGATCCATTTATTCTCAGGATTACGGCGACAATATTATAGATCCGCTGCCTCATGATCAAAAATATTTCGAAGAGCATCTTTTATTTGTGAAGAATTATTTTAATAAAGTTTCCGGGGGTAAAGTTACAGTCGCTTATACTGTCCTTCCGCAAATTATTACGGTAAGCAAGATGATGAGGAATTACTGTCCCCCCAGTAATTCGAATAATTTTTCTTCTCTAGGGGAATTTGCAAAAGAGGTGTGGGCCAAAGCCGATTCCGCAAATCCGGGATTTAATTTCAAGGGATACAACCTTTTTACAATCTTTCATGCTGGAGTTGGGAAAGACCTTACCCTGCCGGGCAGTATCGGAGACGCAAAAGACCTCCCCTCGGTCTTTCTAAACACTAAAACACTGAACAATATTTACGGCAGCGGTTTTAAAGGCTTTCCTGTTTCGGGAGGTTCCTTCGACATTGACAATACGCTAATAATGCCGGAAACGGAAAGCAGGGAAGAACAGGGTTACGGCGGCACCGTCCTTTACGAAATTACCATCAACGGCCTTCTGGCCGCAAGCGTGGGCAGCTATTTGGGACTGCCGGATTTATTCGACACCCAGACCGGTCAAAGCGCTATAGGGCGGTTCGGCCTTGAGGACGGACAGTCTATTTTTGCCTATAACGGAGCGTTCCCACCGGAACCATCCGCATGGGAAAAAATCTATTTGAGGTGGACTTCACCCGTTTCTATTCCTCCGGGCGATTATAACATAAACATCGTTACGGATATGGCCGCAGCGGCAGCCGATACAGTTATTTTAAAAGTACCTATAAATTCTTCCGAGTATTTCCTGCTGGAAAACAGGCAAAGGGATGCTCACAGCGACGGAGCTAAAATTACTTATTACCTTAACGGCAGCACTCATACCGAAACTTTTAAACAGGATCAGACAGGTTTTTACAGTTCGGATATAGATTCGTTAAAGGGAGTTATAACAGACGTGGACGAGTTTGATTGGGCATTGCCGGGACAAATAGACGACACATCCGATTACCGCGGCGGGATTTTAATCTGGCATATAGACGACAATGTAATTGATTCCACGCTAGCCGACGACCGGATTAATGCCGATCCGAACAGAAGGGGCGTTAACCTCATGGAAGCCGGAGGGGTGCAGGAAATAGGTCAGATTTTCACCACGGTCCTGGGAGACCAGGTAGTGGGCGAAGGTACTTACGAATCATACTGGTACAAGACGAATCCTTCACAGTTGTATAAAAACAGGTTCGCCGCCGATACCAGACCCAGCAGCAACACCAACTCGGGCGCGAACAGTCTAATAACAATTTCGGATTTTTCGCAATCCGGGGACAAAATGGGTTTTAAAATTACTTACGGAGATTCGCTGCTGAAGCCCGTATTCTCAAGGCAGATTTCGCTTGCTTCGCAGCTAAACTATTTGAATGTCGTTCCCGCTGAACAGGGCAGTCTTTTTGCGATTGTATCAGGAGACAATCTGAACATACTCGATAAAAACGGGACCGCGGTTAAAACCGTAAGCGGTTTTTCGCAGTATAAAACGGCATCCGCTCAAAACGGAAATTATTCGTATATAGCCGGTGCAGCCGATTCAATTTTGAACATTTGCGCAACAAACAACGATACTTCATGGACGGTGATTTCTGTAAATATAGGCGCAATAATCACCGCCGCACCGGTGATATACATGCCGGCAGGCAAATCTCCGGAAGTCCTTGTCGGGACAGGCAGCGGCGACGTAAAGGCATATCAATTAAACGGCACTTCCGCCCCGGTGCCCGATAATAATTTCTCTTTTGCAAATGCGGGACTGAATATAAAAATTATAAAAATAACCGGATCTGCCGACTACTATTCTTTTGTGGGGGTATCTAATTCTATATTTAAAGTATACGATAACTCAAATTCCGTTTATACTGGGAACGGGAACGTTCTGGATTACGGTTCCACCAGGGATAATTCCGGAAATTATTTAAATATTGTACTGACGGCGGGAAATAACTTTGAAATTATCTCGCAAGGCAGGCTATTGCGGACTATAACGGCAAACACGTCCGATACCGTAAAATCATTTTCCATTGCCGATTTGAAGCAGGACGGCAATAATTACATTATTTATAACGCCGGCAGTAAAGTGGATGCCGTTAACATACAGGGTGCCGAAGCGGAGAATTTTCCGTTTTACGATCCGCTTTCGATAGGCTTCGCGGGTACTCCTTTGGCAGCCGATTTTTCCGGAGATCCGAAATCCGAAGTCGTTTCCGAAACGGCCGACGGCCGTATATTTGCGCTCGACGGAGGCACCGGGAATTTAATAAGCGGATTCCCTTTGTCGGTAGGCGTAAAATTATCCTCGGAGCCCGCCTTGCTGATAAATAATTCCAAAGTGGCCCTTGCTGTTCTGAACGTTAAGAACAACTTTACGGAATGGTATATCGGCGCCGGGACCGGGAAAATGTACTGGTCGGAAAATGGCGGGAACCCTGCAAACGGTTCGTACGCCGGATCAGCCTCCGGTCAAAATATTTCAAGCGCCTTCTTTCCTTCAAACCGGGTTTACAATTATCCCAATCCGGTTTACGGAGACAAGACATATATTCATTACTACGTATCGCAGGATTCGAAAATAAACATCAAAATATTCGATATTGCAGGCGATTTTGTAGCGGAGCTGAACGACAATGCGCTGGGAGGACTTGAAAAAGAAACGCCTTGGAATGTAAGCAGCATCCAGAGCGGAGTTTATTTAGCCAGGGTGGAAGCCCAAAGCAGTAACGGAAAAACGGAAACAAATATTATAAAAATAGCAGTAGTTAAATAACGTAATCGGTCAGGTAATTTGTTAGCCGTAAACTTCGGAGTATGACAAATCCTACCTTGATAAAATCTTTTCCTAAATAACCGGAGTTTATTCTCGTTCTATGGCAAAAAAGATATTCACTATAGCAGCAATAGCACTTTTGTTCCAGATAAAAGCGTACTCGCAGTTTACCGAATTTCATCCCGAACTAAAGTGGTATACCATAAAAGGGAAGCATTGCGAGGTACATTTTCATCAAGGCACCGAACGCACGGCAAGAGTGGTTGCAAAAATTGCCGATGAGGTCATCGGGCCCCTTATTTCTTTATACGATTACGATCCCGGGACAATCCATTATGTTATCAAGGATATCGACGATTATTCGAACGGCGCAACTTATTTCTTCGATAATAAAATTGAAATCTGGACCAGCGCCCTGGACTTTGATTTAAGGGGAACGCATAACTGGCTGAGGAACGTCATAACGCACGAGACGACCCACATGGTGCAGATTCAATCCGCACTGAAAGCGCCGAGAACAATGCCTGCGGTTTTTCTGCAGCTTCTTAATTATGAAGACGAAAGAAGGCCGGACGTTCTTTACGGGTACCCAAACGTGATAGCTTCGTATCCCATCGCAATGATTAATATCCCTTCCTGGTTTGCCGAAGGAACCGCTCAATACCAGAGGAAGGAATTCAACTACGATAACTGGGATACCCACCGCGATATGGTGCTGAGATGCTATGCCCTGAAGGGAAAAATGCTTACCTGGAACGAGATGGGTTTATTCGATAAAACGACCCTCGGGAACGAATCGGTTTATAACGCAGGGTTTGCCTTAACAAGATACATCTCCCAGAAGTACGGCGAGGATAAACTTGAAAAGATAAGCCACGATCTAGGGAAATTCGGAGTCTTTACTATGAGCGCGGCGTTTAAAGACGTACTCGGAAAAAGCGGTCCCGAAGTCTACGACGAATGGCGGGACTTCCTGACTAACGATTACAGAAAAAGAAGCGCCGCGGTTTTGTCCAACCTGGTGGAAGGAGATAAAATCGCCAGCGTGGGAATAGGAAACTTCTATCCGGAATATTCACCCGACGGAAGCAAATTTATTTATATTTCCAATAAGACTTCCGATTACTTCGGCCTGGCAAACGCTTATTTGTACGACTTCAAAACAAAAAAAGAAAAACTCCTGGTCCCGAATGTAAGATCCACCATAGGCTGGATACCCGGTCAGAACAAGATAATTTATTCCAGGCTGAGCGACAACAATCCCAATTGGTACAACGTACACGACCTCTACGTCTACGACATCGACAAAGACAAAGAGACGCGGTTGACTCACGATATGAGAGCCAACCAGCCGAACGTTTCCCACGACGGGAAGAAAATCGTCTTCCTATTCGAACGCGACGGCACGACCAACCTCGCCACGGTTGACATAAACGGACAAAATTATCATCAGCTTACGCATTTTAACAACGGGGAACAGGTTTACGAACCCAAGTTCTCAAATGACGACAGCTTTATAATTTTCGATTTTTCATACAAGGAAGGGCGGGATATCGCCAGGGTAGATACCGACGGCAAAAACTTCCAGTTTATAATCAGAAACAGCCACGACAACAGGAACGCCGTGTTTGAGAAGAACGGTAATTTTATTTTCTGTTCCGACTCGACCGGCATTTTTAATCTGTATTCCTATGACTTAAAGACCGGCGCCGAAAAACAATTGACCAATGTACTCGGCGGGGCATTCATGCCCTCGGTAGATAATGACGGAAATATACTTTACGTCGGCTACACCGCAACCGGATTCAAGATTTTCAAAATAACCCCGGATGAGCAAAGCAAAGTAATTCCGGGAGACAGCTATGTCTGGACTAATGATCCTCCTCTCGGAAAGGATAAGCCGAAAGGAGACCTTAAGAATTTTAATCTGGAAGCACTGCAAAATTACAACGACTATAAGACTCCGAATTATAAAATAGAACCGTATACCGGTGTTTTTACAAAGATGACCTTTTACCCCTTTCTCAGGTTCGACAATTATAATACGACCAACAACTTCTTCCAGAAAATTAAACCGGGCGTTTACGTCTCTTCAAGCGATATGCTAGACCGTTATTCATTATTTGCCGGTGCCGATATAAATTCCAGGCTGGAAAGGGATTTATTTTTTATTTTTAATTACAGGAACAAAATACCTTTGCTGTTCGATCTCGGAATAAGACCCGAACTCTCCATAGAACTTTACAATATCAGCCGTGAAGCCAATTCGACGATAGGGTTCGGAGCCGATACCGTCGGCAACCAGGTTAACTACGAAGCTACGGCCAATACCAGCGTTAGTTATAATTTGCTGGAGTTTGATTTCGCCGCCAAGCAGAGGATTTTTTCGAGGGGACAAAACCTTGAGTTCAGGTACATTTTCAGCCGGTACTCCGCCGACCTGGGCAGTTTTATAATTCCGCTGTACGAACCTCCCACGCTTTACCCCGCTACATCGGATACCTATTTAATTGGAAGCAATTTCCAGTTGAAATATACTCTTGATATGATTGAACCCAGCGTCGATGAAGAAATAAATCCGGTGGGAATGAATCTGGATCTTACTTATAATTACGAATTGAATAAGTTTAATCCGGAAGGCAATTATTCCTATTCAAACGGAATACTGACGCCTATATACAATAATTACAATTTCAGCAGATTGGAACTGAATTCAAAAATTCATTTCCCTCTCTGGCACAGGCAGACATTGACAACCCAGTTGAGACTTGGAACAATTTTCGGCCCGCAGGTTCCCGAATTCTTTGATTTCTATCTCGGCGGCATAATCGGCATGAAAGCATATCCGTTTTACGCGGTAAGCGGCAACAGGGTGGGATGGCTGAACGTTACCTACAGGTTCCCGCTGATCAAGCATATAGATACGAGGATAGGGCAGCTTTATATCGATAAAATATTTATGTCATTCCACGCCGACATAGGCAACGCATGGAACGGCAAATTCGCGGTTGACGATTTGAAAAAAGGAGCCGGTGCTGAAATAAGAATACACATGAATTCCTATTACGTTTTTCCCACCGATCTCTTTTTCAACGCCTCTTACGGGTTTAATAGATTTACCAAGGTGGTCTACGGCGATACAATAACGTACGGAAAAGAGTGGAGATTCTACGGAGGACTTCTTTTCGGTTTTGATATTTAAAATTATAACTTAAAATTTTTTGAAAGATTATAATGAAATCTTTTTGCCTCTTTTTGTCGGCGATAATTATTACAACCGCATGTCTGTCTTCTGCATCCGCACAAGAATTGAATAAAAAAAATTCGAAATTAACCGGGATTCTCGCGCTCGATGCGAGCAGCGTTCATTATCCGGCAGATTCAGTAAAGCAAAGAAACTTAAACCTGAATATACCGGGGAAAAAAAACAGGTGGCTGGCCGGATTATTCTCACTTATTTTGCCGGGCGGAGGTGAATATTATGCCGGATCCTATTTAAAAGGAGCAATATTCACCGTGGTGGAAGCCGCAGCTATAACAACGGCGTTAATCTACAATCATAAAGGCGATTCGCAGACGAATTTCTTCCAGAATTACGCCGACCAGAACTGGTATGTGGCAAAGTATGCCTACTGGACTCTTAATAACGCAAAGAATTTAAATCCTGACGTCAACCCTGATGATTACAGCGGCGTTTTTAGAGGAGTAGACTGGCATAACATTAATCCAAACGGCAGCGACGCCTATTGGCTCGGCTTGAAGAAAGACGTAGACTGGACGGTGTTGAACCAGCTCGAAAGCGCAATGAGCGGGGGTTATACGCATCAGCTTGTTTATCCGGGCGAACAGCAGTATTACGAATTAATAGGAAAGTATCCCCAGTACAGCCACGGATGGGCAACGGCAAATATTAACGACACCGATTATCATATACTTACCCAACAGTTCCTATGGTACGCTCATCAAAGAGGACTGGCAAACGAGTATTATAAAACGGGTTCTTTCGGAGTGGGGGTCATATATGTAAATCACTTTTTAAGTGCGCTTGACGCTATCTGGACGACGGACCGTTATAACGATTCCCTCGCGTTAAAATTCAGGATGGAACCCGGAAATTATTCCGATAATTTTACCTTCGTACCCACCCTGCACATTTCTTTTAATTTCTGATCCCACGGTAAAAATTAATTCAAAAAGCGAGACTTTTAATAATGAAAGGATCGCTTTTTTTGTATATAACCGGTATTTTGCATTACAAAAAAACGAACTGTAAATGAGAACACCAGTTGTAGTGATTATAGGAAGACCGAATGTGGGTAAATCCACCTTGTTCAACCGGCTTGTCGGAAAGATGGGGGCAATCGTGGACGACTCAAGCGGGGTTACCCGCGACAGGAATTACGGCGAGGTTGAATGGGACGGTAAAATATTCCGTCTTATAGATACCGGCGGTTATGTGCCGGACTCCGCGGATTTATTTGAAGCCGCGGTAAGAGGACAGGTTGAGATTGCCGTTGCCGAGGCGGACGCTATTTTATTCGTTGTTGACGTCAGATCGGGTATAAATCCGGTAGACAGGGTAATATCGGATTTGCTTCGCAGTGCGGGGAAAGATTTCTTCCTGGTTGTAAATAAAGTTGACTCAGATAATTTCGAGTCATCCGCAGCGGAGTTTTATAATCTCGGAATTAGCAAAATATATTCTATCTCCGCTTTGGGCGGAAGAAAAATAGGCGATTTGCTGGAAGACGTTACGAGAGGATTTTCTGCCTTTAAGGAAGAAGACAGAACCGATTTCAGATTAAAGGTTGCATTCGTAGGGAGACCGAACGTAGGAAAGAGTTCCCTTACAAATGCTCTTCTGGGATACGATAGGAGCATTGTTACAGAAATACCGGGCACCACAAGAGACAGCCTTGATTCCGTTTTAAAATATTACGGGCAGGAGATCGTTCTCGTCGATACCGCAGGATTGAGAAAGAAGAAAAAAATCGAGAATAATATCGAGTTTTACTCCGCCGTAAGAACGTTGAAAGCGATTGGCGAATGCGACGTAGCCGTGGTAATGCTGGATGCCGAGGCCGGACTTGAGAAGCAGGATCAGAAAATAATAGACGAAGCCGTCAACAGGAGGAAAGGTATAATACTGGCGGTCAATAAATGGGACCTGGTTGAAAAAGATACGAACACCGCAAAGAAATTCGAAGACGTAATTAGAGAAAACCTGGGCGGTCTTGATTATTTCCCCGTAATTTTTATTTCGGCACTGACCAAGCAGAGGATTTATAAACTTGTGGATTTAATTATTAAGGTAAACGGCGAAAGGAAAAAGAAAATCCCGACCAGCGATCTGAACGACGTTCTTCTGCCGGAGATAGGGAAGAACCCTCCTCCGTCAACAGGGACCGGCAGGGAAGTAAAAATCAAATACATCACTCAGGCAGGCGAATATTACCCGATGTTTTTCTTTTTTACGAATTATCCTAAAAATATTCCCGAACATTATAAGAGGTATCTGGAAAAAACAATCAGAAAGAATTTCGGCTTTGAAGGCGTACCGTTTACCATGTCATTCAAGTCCAAATAAATTAATTCCCCGGTTCGATTATCCCGGGTAAAGGAGAATAATAATGAATTCCGGTTTCCCGAACTTTAACCTTGTAGATCATCCGCTGGTGAAAAAAGACATCACCGTTCTCAGAGATGCACTGACCCAGCCCGAGGCTTTCAGGGCTGCTGTTAAAAGGATTGCCAATATTATTGCGGTTGAAATAAGCAAAGACTTAAAGTTGTTGGAAATCGAAATTGATACTCCGCTCGAAAGAACAACGGGGTACAGGCTTGACTCCGATATTGTACTCGTCCCGGTCCTGCGCGCAGGCCTTGGGATGGTCAGCGGGTTTCTTGAAATAATTCCGGATGCCAAGGTGGGCCACATCGGTTTGCAGAGGGATGAAACTACGCTTAAGCCGATAGAATACTACTACAAGACCCCGAAAAATATCGACATGTCCAAAGTTATTTTAATCGATCCCATGCTCGCAACGGGCGGGAGCAGTTCGGAGGCGATTAAATATTTAAAAAAGAGAGGGGTTAAAAATTTGATTTTCGCATGCCTCGTGGCCGCTCCCGAAGGAATAAAAAAACTTCTTGAAGATCATCCCGATATCAAGATATTCGGAGCCGCAGTTGACAGGGAATTAAACGGAAAAGGCTACATATTGCCCGGCCTGGGAGACGCGGGAGACAGAACATTTGGTACGCTTTAGTCCATATCTCATATTTTTATTCCTCCTTCTGTTTCCCTGTACTGATTTTCCTCAATCATATCCCGAAATGCGCGTGGATTCTCTGATGAAAAAGGGAATAAACGAAATTATAAACCAGAGGTATGACCTAGCAAAGTCGGTTTTTACGGAACTAAAAAATAAATATCCGGAATTGCCTTTCGGTTATATTTATTGCGCGGCTACGGAAATTGCGGAATGTTTCGACGGAGCACGTGAATTTAATACCGGGTACATCGAAAAAAATCTTGACAGTGCGGCTGATCTGGCCTCAAAGCTAGTTGATAAAAACGATAAAGACCCCTGGAATTACTATTTCGCGGCGCTCGCCGAGGGGTACTATGCTTACTTCAATGCTTTAAGAAAAAATTGGCTGTCCGCATTGAATTACGGTTTAAATTCGATTTCAGGATTTGAGAAGTGCTTAAATATTGATCCCAGGTTTTACGACGGATATACGGCAATAGGGACATTTAAATATTGGAGAAGCAGGAAGACGGAATTTTTATCGTGGATGCCTTTTGTAAAAAACGAGGAGCAAAAAGGTATAAAACTTCTTCTTGTATCGACTAATCACTTTTCTTATAACGAGTACCTTGCATATTATTCTCTGATTTGGATATACATAGATCAGAAGAAATTTGAGAAAGCGGTAAACCTGGCGGACAAAGCCTTAAGCAAATATCCGCAAAGCAGGTTTTTTAAATGGAGTCTTGCGAGAGCGTATGAATCCGTCGATTTGCACAAGTCTATTGAGATTTATTCCGAACTTCTGACGGCCTATGAAAAAATCCCGGATTCAAATCATTATAACGAAATTGTGCTGGAGCATATCCTGGCGCAAAAGTATTA
>JBJKOY010000173.1:0-17766 GCA_046706945.1 Ignavibacteriaceae bacterium
CCTACAAAGAGCAGCTATGCCGTTTATTATTCAACCAAGGGATTGGCGAAATTTGTAGGAACAACCAACGGCACGGATACGACCACAGTCGATACCCTTTATGCCACCGGCGGAGCTTTAACCAGAGTGGTTTCTTCAAGTACGACTAGCGGTATCGATACAGTTAAAACATGGCTCGGGGTTACCCCGTCGGTTTCTAAAGCAACCCCGGTTTGGATTACTCCGGCAACATATGCAAAACTTGTTATTATGCCTCACAAAGATACAACAGCTATAGCCGGACAAAGCACAACTTTAACGGTTGTAAAAGAAGATGCTTACGGCAACCATATCGATTGGGGATTATCGGGAGGTGAAGCTCGCGGAAATACTCCTCATTATAATGCACCTACTGCACTTATGATATCTAATGATTCTGCTGCCACAACTGTAGATACCGTTAAAACGGGTCATAACCGCGGCGGTGTAGTTGATATGAGCAAATCAAAAGTTACCGGCAAAGCCGGTGTTGCAAGCGTAGGCGGTACACTTAATTTCACGGTTCCGTTTACGGCTTATGCCGCAAGTGCCGATACTCAGAAAGTTTATGCTAGTCTTTATGCCAGTAAAGATACGGCTACTATCTATTCGATGTCCACAGGCGCATTGCATTCATTTATGGCTGCAATAGCCGCTGCAGATTCCGTACATTTTGCGGGCGACAGCGTTAAAGTTACATTTACGGCTATGGACTCCGCCGGACACAGGATTTATACCTATGTAAACAGCGGCCAGACTTTAACCGTTAACCATACCAACGTTACGCCTATGACAAGCAAGGATACTACTTTCTACTTCTCTTATATCAATAATCACGGAAAGTATGTTAAATCCACAGGCGCTGATGTTATGGATACGGTATTCAATCAGGGCCAGGCGGTATTTTATCTGCATAAATTCCATGTCGACAGTACAAACACCGTTTCCATAGCGGGCGGCGGTTTCTCTGCTACGGCATCTCAATCAATTAAATATAAACCATTGGCTGTTGATGCAAGCCTCGGAAAATGGATGGTTACGGTCCCGAATCCGGTACCTTCAACAGGCTCATTCAACTTTATGGTTACTCCTCGCGACAAGTATTATAATGTCAATACGACTCAGAGTGTAATTTCTATCGTTGCATCCAACCAAACAAGCGGATTCAACGTCGGATCTAATCCGAAAGTAATTACCGGACCTACTTCATTTACAGGTACTCTTACCAATGCAAGCGGCACACTGATAATATACGTATTCAATTATAACAGTTCAGGTATATACGGTCAGAGTGCCCCGTCGACAATCTCCACTATAGCAGCTTTCACGGTTTCCGGCACAGTAACTTACGGTGACGGAAATATGGGGGTTAAGAACGTAGTTGTTACCTTGAACCCGGGCGGTATGGCAGATACTACGGATGCAACAGGTGCTTACTCCTTTGCAAACGTTACTAACGGAAGCTATACCGTTTCTGCTGCTACAAACAATACGTTCCTCGGCGCGGATGCTACCGATGCATTCCTTGCCTCCAAATTCTATAACGGCACAACAAAGCTGAGCGCCATTCAACAATTGGCGGCAGACGTTAACGCGAACGGCGCAGTTAACAACACCGATGCTTTGTTAATCGTTAGAAGATTTGTTGATCTTGACAGTTCTTTTGCTGCCGGAAACTGGGTGTTCACCTCGCCCAAAGTGACTGTTTCCGGTTCGTCTGTTACCGCAGATATCCAGGGCCTTGTTACCGGCGATGTAAACGAATCCGATTCCACAAAACTCGGTACTTTACCGAAAGCCGGTCAATCTACCATCGATTTGGCTGAGGACGGTGTTATCAATACTAACGGTAAGGATGCATTTGTTATCCCCGTTAAAGTTTCCGGAGACGTAAGTCTTAGCGCGTTAAGCTTAAGGTTTACCTATCCTCAGGAATTAGCAACGTTCGAAGGCGTCTCTTCCAGAGCTTCCGTTGTCTCAAACGGCGCAAACGGAAAAGTTGCCGTAGCTTGGGCCGATTTCTCGGGCGGCAAACAATTATTAAATTTGAAGGACGGCGAAACTATAGTTTCCTTGAAATTTAAACCCACCGCGAACTTTAAGTCAGATTCCAAATTCGAAATCCAGTTAGAGGGAAGTAACAGTGAATTGGCTGACGCAAATGGTAATGTTTTGAGCAATTCCAAATTGAACGCGGCTATGGCCGAAGTTAATATACCGAAGGAATTCGCCTTAAGACAAAATTATCCTAACCCGTTCAATCCTTCTACAATTATTGAATATGACCTGCCTGTTCAGGGTAACGTAAGCTTGGTTATATACAATATATTGGGTCAACAAGTATCTACTTTGGTCAACCAAATGCAGGATGCAGGTACTTATAAGTTTAACTTTAATGCCAGCAATTTAGCAAGCGGTATGTACATATACAGATTGTCCGTAGAAGGCACTAACGGTAAATCGTTCACAAAAATTCATAAGATGATGCTTTTGAAATAAGGTATGCTTAACTATTAAGACTGACGGGCTTACAATTATACTTAATTGTAAGCCCCTACTGTATAATTTACAATAATGTGAAAAGGATACTTATGAAGAAATTAAAATTTATACTAGGAATAATTTTACTGTGTGCCACTGTTGCCTTTTCTCAAAGTTCTTCACTGACTATAGCGACCTTACCAACAGCAAATGATACGGTTGATGTTTCTATAAATGCAGCGAATTTGAGTAATATCGGCGCGATATCGTTAAAGATATCTTACGATGCTACAGTTCTGCAGTATTTGGGAGTTGAGCATTCGACCGTTGCATTTACAAGTAATGCAACAAACGGTGTCGTATCTCTGGGCTGGTTTGATGCTTCAAACCCACCGGCTCCCTTGAATGTTAGCGCCGGTAAACTTGTAGATTTAAAATTTGCTGTGAAGAGTACTGTAGCGAGTTCGTTGGATTTTGTTACAAATGATTGCAGTATTGCGGATGAAAACGGCAATACCGTTGCATTACAGTTGAATAACGGCGGCGTAAATTCAACTCCAAGCGGAAGCATTACAATTGCCTCCGTAAATGCACCAGTGGGGGATACAGTAAGTGTACCATTAACTGCAATGGGGCTGAGCAATATAGGTGCAATTTCGTTAAAGATATCCTACAACGCTTCAAACCTGAGCTTTGTGGATATTAAGAATGCGGCCGTTGCTTTTACTTCTAATGCGGCTAATGGCGTTATTTCGCTGGGATGGTTCGACGCTACTGCAACCACTCCCATGAAAATAGACTCCGGAAAATTGGTTGATCTGAGGTTTGTTGTAAACAGCAGTACGGCCGACAACCTGAGTTTTTTAACGGATCAAAGCGAACTTAGCGACGAAAACGGTAAAGTGGTTACTGTTCAATTTGGTAACGGAGTAGTAAATTCAGGCACCGTTTCGAATACTTATATTCAAATAGAAAAAGTAATTGCAGCTCCAGGAAAAGATGCTAAAGTCGGTGTTAAAGTGCTGAGCTTTAGCAATGTTGGGGCAATATCACTAAAGATAAGCTATAATTCCACCGCATTGACATTCGACAGTCTTAGCGGCGCTCCTTCGGGTGTTTCATTTACAAGTAATGCTGCGGGAGGAGTAATTTCTATAGGTTGGTTTGATCAGACCGGTAAGTCACCTATATCTTTAGATAGTACAAATTTGTTTTCATTGAACTTTACTTACAATGGCGGTCAAGGTAGTTTAAATTTCAACAAACCGCAATGCGATATAAGCGATAATCTGGGTAATTCTATTCGGGGTATCAATTATGTTGACGGAAGCGTCCTTCCACAGAGCGGGACGGCTCCTACGTTTGAAATAAATTCTATTGAGGCCAGCCCTGGTAAATCGGTTATGGTACCTGTAATTGGTAAAAAATTGCAGCATATAGGTGCAATATCGCTGAAAATAAACTACGATCCTTCGGTTCTTACATTCCAAAGATCATCAAATGCAGTTGTTACGGGAATGACCACGAATGCAAGCGGAGGTGTTGTATCGATAAGCTGGTTTGACCAAACAGGTATTCATCCGTTGAATATCGACAGTGCCAGTATTATAGTTTTGAATTTTAACTTTGTTCAAGATTCAACTGCGTTAACTTTTCTCGGCGATAAATCCGAAATAGCCGACTCGCTCGGACAGGTGCTTCAAACTGTCGTCTATTTAAACGGAAAAGTAAATGCAACGGTAACGGGTATTCAAAAAGTAAATGGCTTGCCTACAAAATATAACTTAAATCAGAATTATCCGAATCCTTTCAATCCATCTACGGCGATCGATTTCAGCATTCCAAAGGAATCGCAGGTAGTTCTTAAGATATATAATGTCATAGGCCAGGAAGTTAGTACTTTGGTAAACGGTGAGTTGCATGCAGGAAATTATTCATTTAATTTCAATGCCATAAACTTGCCTTCCGGAATATATCTTTACAGATTAAATGCCGGAGCTTACAGCGCTACTAAGAAAATGATATTATTAAAGTAATATCATGACGGTATCTAGAACAGGTAACTTTGGTTAATATTGTGGAATAAGGCGGGGAACTAAAAACCCGTCTTATTCGGCTTTTTAAAATTGCAAATTATTTCTCCCGACAAATATACTTTCCCCTAATAATCTATTATTTTTCCGTACTTAATTTAACAATAATAAAAATTTATGGCTTTGCTGGGTGAATTATTCGCGCTGCTTACCTCGGTATGCTGGTCAATCTCATCATTTGCTTTTAACTCGGCAGTGAACAGGGTGAGTTCCGTTCAGATAAATACCGACCGGATGATTCTTGCTCTCGTAATGCTCTTCGTAACTATCTCCGCCGCGGGAATCAAAATCGAATTAACTTCTTCCCAATTATTTTTTTTATTTTTAAGCGGGGCAGTCGGACTCGTATTCGGGGATTCCTTTCTTTTCAAAGCTTATAAACATATCGGCGCGAGAATTAGTATGCTGCTGATGGCCCTTGCGCCCGTAATGAGCGCCGTCTTAGCTTATTATTTCCTGAACGAGGTACTGACTGTTTGGGGGATCGTCGGGATGATAATAACGCTTTCCGGGATCGCACTGGTCATTCTCGAGAAAAATGAAATCCCGGAATCTAAATATAAAATAAGCAAAGCCGGGATATTGTACGCATTAATGGGAGCGCTGGGGCAGGCGGTCGGACTGATACTTGCAAAAGTTGCTTTTAACGAAGGAAGCATTAACGGATTTCTGGCGACTTTTATTAGACTGTCTTCGGCGGTTTTAATACTGCTTCCGCTGGCCGCAGCGGCACGGAAATATAAAAATCCCGTAAAGATTTTCCGGAACGACGTTAGAGCACTCGGCGCTATTTTAATAGGAACGACTTTGGGACCTTACCTCGGCATCACATTCAGCCTATTGGCAGTAGCCAACGCCAAAGTCGGCATCGCCTCGACGTTGATGTCACTGATGCCCATCCTAATGCTGCCCATCGCAAAATATGTGTTTAAAGAACATATAAACTGGAGGGCGGTAACGGGAGCCGTCATGGCGGTGGCCGGTGTGGCTATTTTGTTTTTAAAATAAAATTATCCGCAGAGGCGTCCGTATATATTAAAAGTCGACTGGTCAAAACAGACAAATATAACCTTGTCGATAGTATTATTCTTTTCTAAAAATTCTTTTGCTGTCGTTACGGCAATTTGAGCGGCCTTATCTGAAGGAAATCCGTATACACCCGTACTAATCGCCGGGAAGGCTATTGTTTTTATGCCGTTTTCTTCCGCAAGCCTGAGAGAATTGCTATAACAATCCGCAAGAAGCTTGTCTTCGCCTCCGGCTCCGCCGTGCCATACCGGGCCGACAGTGTGAATTATATATTTAGCCGGTAATTTAAATCCCGGGGTTATTTTTGCCTGTCCGGTCGGACATCCGTTTAATTTTCTGCAATATTCCAGAAGTCCGGGTCCCGCCGCGCGGTGAATGGCTCCGTCGACTCCCCCTCCTCCCAATAAAGAAGAATTAGCGGCATTTACAATCCCATCAACGGCTAATTTTGTAATATCTCCTTTATAGATTTCCAATCGTTCGTTATTTACTTTCATAATATTTCCCTCATATAAAACTGTTTTATGGCAATACTGTCGCCGTGTACTAAATTATATAATGTATTTAAAATTGTAAATAAAAAAAGCCGTCCTACGCGGACGGCTAAATCGAAAATGACAACCGACAATTATTTTTTAAAGAAAGCTTCCGACATTTTTTCCCATTCGGCATCGCCGTATTTTTCAAATTCACCTACGTATAACAGCTCATCTTTATTTTCCCCGGCGGTTTTTCTCGCCTGCATAAAGCGGTCCAGTTCGTCCTGGTAATAAGTTACGGCTCCTTTCCCGATATAAAGATTCTTAACTTCCTCGTCTATGTTATCCGAATCGACTATGCATATCCAGTTGGTATCGTAGGGATTTATATCCAGTGCCTCCAGGTTGTTTGTAAGCAGCGTGTTTGTTCTTGTTATCTTTCCGCTGACGGGCGCGTTGAATGCGATCGATTTACTTCCCTGTTTAACCGTAAATAAAGGTTGACCGGCTTTAATATCCATGCCTAAGTTGGGCAGCTCCAGGGAATCGATTTTACCGATCAACTTTTTAGCGAAATCGTCTATGCCTATTTTAACGGAACCTTCCTGTTCCAGACATGCCCAGCAGTGGCCCGTTGAAATAAAGACGCCGCCGGGAATTGCAAATTCGTACGACATAAAGTGTTTTGAATCGGGCAGCCGCGTAATATGAACCTGCGGTTTAAGCTGTTTTTGAATTCTGTCCTGTCTCTTGATAAGTATTTTTTTAACAAAATCAAGAAGTTCGTCCTCGGTAAAAGGTTTCTGAACGTAGTCCATAGCTCCGAATTTCATGCATTCCACCGCGGTTTCTACCGTAGCATATCCGGTAATAATGACAACGTCGATATCCGGTCTTAAATGCTTAACCGATTTTGTTACTTCCACACCGTCCATTTCGGGCATTTTAAGATCGGTAAAAACGAAGTCATAATGATGAGATTGAATTAACCCCAGCGCTTCCTTGCCTCTTTCAACGGTATCGACGCAATATCCGTCCAGCACCAGGATTTTCCTGAAGCTGTCCAGAATTACCGCTTCGTCGTCCACGCAAAGGATTCTGGCTTTAGGGTCTTCAACTTCCACCCGTTTCAGAGATTTTGCTTCTCTGGTGAAATCAAGATTAAGGCTTACGGTCAATGCCGCTTCCCTGTCCTTTCTTAGTTTCTGTTCGCGGATTTTTTTACCGAAATATCTAATGGAAATATCCGCTATTATGAATAATATTACTGCTAATATAAGTAGTGGCATTTTATTTCTCCTTCAGAATAATTTTTATACAGTATTAACTGTTGTCTCCTTTGTCAAAATCTGTCGGAACTGCAGTGTATTAATTGTTTTAGCTCGTACTCGATGTCGCTCGGGATAATCCTGTAAAGCCATCCTTCGAAATACGGATCCTTTTCTATGATGCTTATCTCATTCAATAATTTTTCGTTCCTCTCAAGAATTCTTCCGCTCACCGGAGATAATATCGTATGAATAATCTCCTTTTTGGACTTTATCTGCGCGCATGCATTGCCCTGAATGACCTCTTCGTCTTTCGCGTGCAGTTCAATTTCGTCAGGAGCAGCTATCGTTCTTAAAAATAAATCCGTAATTCCGATTAACACGGAGCCCGACTGGTCCTGGAACGCCCAGCTCGAATATCCCAATCTTGAATATTTAGCCGGACAGGGAACGTATACAATAGAGGAATCGTCGCTGCTCATCCCTGCTGGTTTGATCCTTTTCAGAATATCCGAGTACCTTATACCCCGAATAACGGAGCTTAAAAGCTCATCCGAAGTAAACGGCTTGGGCACAAAATCGATTGCGCCGCCGTACAGCGATTTAACGGCATTTTCAACTGTAGAAAACCCCGTTGTCATGATTAGGGGAGACTCGATGTTTCTTTTAATAACTTCGTCAAGCAATTGAAACCCGTCTATCTCCGGCATCATAATATCGCATAGTATAATTTTGTAATCCCCGCTCTCCAATTTTTTCAACGCTCCGGGAGCATCTACCGCCGAATCGACTTTATAACCTTCGGCGGAGCAGATTTTAACAACCGCGTCTACAACAACCTGTTCGTCGTCTATTACAAGTATGTCGAATTGTTTGCTCATATTCAAATAAATTTAATTCTGCGGCAGGCGTATTGTAAATGTTGTGCCCGCGTTTATTTTGCTTTCGACGTTAATCGTACCGTTATGGTTGTCTACTATACCCCAAATTACCGCCAGACCTAGTCCCGTTCCCTTTTGACCTTTTGTAGTATAAAACGGTTCGAAAATTTTTGATAATTCATCTTTTGAAATTCCGCATCCGTTATCCGCTATTTTTATTTCTATGTAATCTTTCATCCCGGCGATGTCAACTGCGTCCCATTTCTGCCAATCGCACTTTTTATTAATACATCCCTCGAAAAATCCCTGTGCCGGGATTTCAAAGGTATAAACAGGCGAACCGCACTTGGGACATTTTTTAGTTTCATCCAGCAACGAAATACTGCACTGCGGGCAGAATACCTGGGTGTCTTTATTTGCATTGAAGCCTATGCCATAAATATGATGGCCTTTGCCGTAAACGGGATCCAGATTAACGATCCCTTCCGTTTCGGAGTTTTTAACTTTTATTTTGATGGAAGGCATTCCGTCTATTTTTACTTCGTTATCCATCAAGTCGTGCCGTTTGGGACAGACAGCCTTCTTTATATGAGTAATGCCGTAAGGAGAGAGCCGCAGATGCGATGTCGTTAAATTAATTACGCCCCCGTTTTTATCGATGGCGTCCAAAGCATTTACGATCAGGTTTATAAATACCTGCTGCATCTGGTTGGCATCCACTACCAGCTTGGGCAGATCTTTATCCAGCTGTTTCTCAAGTCTTACGTGATTTAAGGTCAATTGATTTTCAATTACGGTTATTGCGCGTTCGATGATTTCATTTATATCGGCTTCGTTTTTTTTCGGTACGGATTGCCGCGCAAAGTCAAGCAGACCTTTTACTATCTCGCGGCTTCTTTTGGTTTCGCGGACTATTACTTTCAGGTCTTCCTGCAGTTCCGGGTTGTTCTGTGTCCTTTTGAGGAGGAAACTGCTATAGGTAAGAACGCCTGTCAAAGGATTATTTATCTCATGCGCGACCCCGGCAGCCAGTCTGCCCAGCGATGCCATTTTATCCGACTGGAACAGCTGAAGCCTTGCCTCGGACAATTTTTTTGTCATGTTATTAAAAGACCTCGCGAGCATTCCGAGTTCGTCGCTTCGCCTGTCTTTTATCGTATAATTTAAATTGCCGGTACCTACCTGGTTGGTTGCGTTCAGCAGTTCTTTTACCGGTTTATCCACCCATTCTTTAACAAAGAAGCCTATTATAAAACTTAAAGCCAAAACCGCGGAGATGGCAAATATAACAATTTCCAATTCGCTTTTGCGGATTTGCTTATCCACTTCCTCCAGCGAAATTGTTATATCCAGAACCCCTAGGACCGATTGCTGCTCGGAATGCGCATGACAATCGGCGGACCAGCATGAATGCTCGTTATATATCGGGCTGATTATACCCAATACCCGTGACGAATCGGGGCCCGGCCTGAATATTCGTGTCCTGTCCTTGATCGGAAGGCGCTGCAGAGGCTCATTGGCGGCATGACATGCGTAGCAGCTCTCCGCTTTCTTATCCACCATTTTTCCTATATCATCCGGGTGCGAAGAATAGATAATCTCTCCGACTTTGTTTAATACCCTTACATCCCTGATCCCCGGCTGTTCGCCTATGGTATTTATTATACGGTGGATCCTCTCTCTCTGGTTAAGCAGCATATCGTAGCGCGTACTGTGCTTTATCGTCTCGCTTAACTGGTTGGCGCTTCTTTCAACTTCCGCAAGCAAACTGCTGCTGTGGGTACGGATATTGAAATACGAGAATATTCCGATGGTAATTAAGGCCGTTATCCCCACGGCTAAAATCAATTTAAATCCGATTTTCTTAAACATGATTTTCTAATTCCCAAAGCTTATACAACGCTGCTTTTTTATACTGCAAATATTAATGAAATAATTTATCAGTTACCTTTATTTTAAAAAGTTTCTCCCTGCCGGTTTTGCGAAACGTTTAGCATTGTACCCGGTTTATTCTTAGGATAAGTTTTGTCGTCGTGGCAATTCGTGCATACCGGTTTCCGGAATGTTTTTTCCTGATGGCAATTGTTGCAATCCAATTCCGCATGATTTTCATCCAGCTTTAGTCCCGTAACCTGATGCTTAAACTTTCCGGGAATAAAATCTTTATGACAATTTTTACATTCGTTGTCAATTTTTACGAACTGTTTCGAAGTACCGTGGCATTTTTCACATGCCAATCCTTGATGAAATCTGTTCAACTCCCAGCCGGCCGCGGCAAAATGATTAAACGGCCCGGATTCTTTATCCTTATGGCAGACATTGCAGTTGTCGTTTTCATGACATGTAAAACAAGGTTTATGATGACCCGATTTCGGCCTTTGCAGCATGATCGGAGTTCCGCCGTTTTCAGTCTGCGATAAATTTGCCTTAACTTTATCGTGACATTTGGTACAGTTGTCGTCTTTATGGCAGTCGACGCATTTTACTCCGAAAACCTTGATATGTTCTTCGTGATAGAATGTGACTATTTTCCCTTTATCGTAGTTAGTTTCAAAAACCAGTTTTACGGGTTCCTTCAGTTTGGGGTGAACCTTTCCCGTTATCTTTTTAACGTTGCTGCTCACCAGCCCCGTGCCGGCATCGGTTTTCAGTTCATGACATGAAGTACAATCGTTGGAATGACTCCATTCCCGGTGGCAAGATATGCACTGGCGATGGTAAGCGGCCTCCAGATCTGGTTTGCTTATGTCTTCTCTTTTTCTGGTTGTCTCGTGGCAATTTATGCACGGCTGTATCGGGCCGATGGTATTATAATGATGACATGTTTTGCAGCCTCCCGACATTTCGGCCATCTCCGAGTGAATTCTGTGGGAAAAAACTACCGGGACATATTTATCGGATAATTCTTTTAATATTTCTATTTCAGGTCCCTGTTCCGGGGTTTGATTTACTGTAATCATGTCCGCCCTGGGACAAGGTTTCAAGCACGGATCCTTACTGGTAGGCACATCGCACAAGTGACATGTCTTGCACGTTAAATTAATAAGTGAGTGACTATTGCTTGTTTTATTCTGGCCGTATAAAACCGACGCAAACACCGATACCAAAATAAAGACTGTTTTTTTCATCTCCGGCCTCCCCTAATCTTAAATTTTGTTTGGATCATAAAATGTTTGTCGGGTAAACTTAAAACCGGGAAGTTCATTACAACGACTCTGTAGATAAGCACCAGGATAGCTACAAAACCTACGGTTACGGAAATTTCTCCTACGGAAGGGAAATAAGGTCCGTAGGAATAGGGAGGTCTGTATGCGACTATAAAATTATTAATACGATTTAACAGAACTCCGAATATAACCAGTGACGAAGCGATAAATAACAAAAGCGGCGAATTAAGTACGGCTCTCGATAAGAACATCCTGAGCGGTACTATAATGCCGAAAAGCACCTCGATTACGAACATTACGCTGTAAACGTTGAACTGGGTCAGGTATACAAAGCTGTCCCTTATTACCATATCGCCGATCTTAAACGCAAGATAAATTCCGAGTATCGGAGCTATTATTCTTCCCAGGTCCGAAAGTATTTTCATTTCCGGCTTCAATCCGAACGACCGGCTTGCTATTAGAGATTCGAATATAACCATCGGGAAACCAACGGAGATAGCCGAAAGTAGGAAAAGCAGCGGGAGAACGGGTGTCTGCCACAGCGGGTGCATTTTCGGGCCTGCAATTATCATTAACGTGCCGAGCGACGACTGGTGGAGCGTGGAAAGCACGACACCCAGAATTATAAATACGAACATTACTTTTGATAAAGTCCTGTCAAGTGTTCTTAAAAGTCCGTCAACCGGCTTATTGAGGAACGAAAAGATCCCTTTAAGATTTACGTTCCCTATAAACCGTTCGGTAATTATGGGCAGAAATTCAATATAAAGAACCGTCAAATACATCATAACGCAGATACCGACTTCGAACAGGGCCGAGTTGCCGTTCCAAAATATCAAAGGATGCCACATATAATACCACCGGCCTACGTCGACGGATACCCCGACAGCAACAAACGTATAGCCGAGCAGAGCCGTGAGCAATGCCGGCCGTACGATATCGTGATAATGTTCCTTATGCATTACATGACCGAGAGCCGCTGTAGTAAAGCCGCCGGCTGCCAGGGCAACGCCGGCCGCAACATCAATTCCTATCCAGATTCCCCACGGGTATTGATTGTTCAGATTGGTTACGGCTCCTATTCCCCAGATAAACCTAACTGCCAAAAATATTAATCCGTTTAAGGCGATCAGCGCCAGAATAATTACACCGGGCGTGAAAAATTTTTTATGCACCCGAGCGGGTTTTGTTATTTGTCCCATAATATAATTCCTATTCAGATTTTTCCTTGTTTTTAGTAATCCACATTATTCCGCCGAGCAGCGCATAAAGCGAAACCGGAGGAACAAAGTATGCGAATATTCCGTGCTGGATGGATTCGGAAGTTCCGGGCATCGGTTTGTCTCCCGGCTTAGGAAATTGCAGCTTGGAAAAATCCTGATTAGCGAGGTATAACCAAGAAGTGCCGCCTGCTTCATATTCGCCGTATATATGATTGAAATATCTGTCGGGATATCTTTTTATTCTTTCCCTTGCTTCTTTGATTAGTTCGCTCCGGGGTCCGTATGTAAGAGCTTCAACAGGGCAAACATTAACGCATGCTGGCAGCTTTCCTTCTTTTGTCCTTTCAAAACAAAAATCGCATTTCATTAATTTAGGGTATAGAGCCTTTTCGTATTCAAACGCAGGAATTTGAAAGGGACAGGCGACCATGCAATATCGGCATCCGATGCATTTATCGGTATCCCAAATAACGGAGCCGTTTGCCTGCTTGGACATTGCGCCTACTATACAAGCGGATACGCACGCGGGATGATCGCAATGCATACACTGTATCTTTACATCCGTAGGCAGAGCATTGTTTTGAGGATTAGGATATTCGTTTACGATAGTCAGTGCGCTTGTTGTAGGCCTTCTCATTTCTTTAAATACGGACCTGTCCTCATATTTTTCTTTCGATTCGGTCGGAAGGCCGTGAGCTGTTTTGCATGCCCATTCGCAATTCCTACATCCGATGCAAACGGTGGTATCCACCAGAACACCCGTTCTGTCTTCGGAAAGAATATTTTTAGGCGATGCTTTTACGGGCTTCGTAGCTAAACCTGTCGCTCCGGCTGTCATTAGGGTTATAGTTTTAAAGAAGTCTCTTCGATTTTGTTTTATCATGATTGTTCCCCGTATTTTCCCTTTTTGAAGTCAATATTTTGAATATTCTAGTTTGCCGTTACTATTAAAACAATATAAAACTATGCCAATTGCGCATGCCTAAAATCCGGCTTTTAATAATTAGAATTTTCAGCGGCCTAAATATTTTTCATATTTAAACATTCGCTTTTTAAAAATTTCATTTCTCAGAATTGGAAAACCTTAGAAATTTATTTTGCTGTTACTGAGAAACTGCAGAGTTGTTATGATGTATTTTTAAACGTAAAAAAATTTAACACTTAATAAATAATAACATTTTACTGTTCAAAAAATATAGTATACATAAATGATTGCTAAACTAGAATGATTGTTGCGTAACATGTATGGGTTGATATTTTGAAGAAAAAGAAAATAAACTAAAGTACGATAGTTAAAATGCAATTAAATTATATTTCTAATAAACTATTAATGAATAATAATCTATATTCTATTTTATTGATAATTCATAATTCTAATTTTTATTAAGCCCTCACTTCAAATTTTAATAATCCTTTAATCTTTTATAATTGCAAAATTCAACGGTAATTATGGCGATAATTTAAGTCAGCTGCTTCCCTGCGTGAGAATAATTTCATGATTATTACAAGAATAACTAGGATTAAACGACAAACCCATTAAAATCCGCAGTCCGTTTGATGAGAGATTATCAATAATGTTTTGGCTCGTAGTTTGTATAGAGTTTTTCGTAAGGTCAGACGTAAAAGGGGTCGACTCGTGAAACAGCGAACGGATTCATACAATTTCAAAATTCCTACGGATACTTATTTTTCCAAACGTCATACTTGGATCAGAAAAAACGATTACGGCTTACTTAAATTGGGTCTCGACGAAATAATTTGGAAAATAAATGAAGATTTAAGATTCGGAAATTTCGTAAAAATAGGAACAAGTTTAAAAAAGGACGACCCTATGTTTGAAGTTGCCGCCGGACCAAAAAGGTATTCAATTGAATCACCGATTGCAGGTGTTCCGGTATTTTATAATCCCTTTATCTTCCGGGGAAACTTTGCGGATCCCTATGACGACGACTGGATAATATTAATTCGTGCAAACGATTTTTTGTATGATAAGAAATTTTTAATGTCTTGCGAGGAATATAAAAATTGGATTGATAAAATGGGAAAAAAAAGCCTTGACGAATCTTTCACGGAATCTCCTTAGAGAAATAATATGGTGTTAATTTATATACGGCGGGTTTGTCCGGAGTTTCGCTGCCTGCTTTTAATGCGATTTTCAGGAAAACTTAAAACAACAATGTAAATATATGTATTCGGATCTGCGCTGCATATGGATGATATCAAACTATATAGGAGTAAAGTACTGTGAACAGCAATTCGATTGCGAGAATTGTCCTATTGATATTGTCTTACGCAATATTTATGACGAAAATTCCGGGGAATTCAATTGCAAATATAATTTGAATGATACCGGAGCCATAGACCGAATCATTGAAAAGATTTCCGGAATAGAATTCAGCAGAAATATTTTGTACTTAAAAAAGAGCTGGATCCTGAAACCTATATATGCAAATATTTTTTATATCGGTTTAAATCCGCTTATGGTTCCTCTGCTGGATAATATTGACTGTATAGAAGAATGCATGAGAAAGGTATACTATATTAAAGACCAAAAACTTCTTACCCTGTCGGGCGATTGGGGAGAAATATCCTTATCGGCCCCAATGAATCTCCTGCTGCTCGACAAGTTAAACTGGCGCCCGGAGGATATCGGCGCCAATAAATGGATAGCATTGATAATCGCGAATCAAAGCGATATACAGGAAGCATTATTGCCGCCGGATCAATGGAAAATTAACAAAGCTATGCTGAGAAATCTTATGCTTGAATATAAAGAGTGCTGCCTGTTTATAGGACAGCGCAGCTGCGGGAATGAAAAAAAAATAAGTAAATTTTATCAGCTTTTGGGCAATTCCCAATATGTGAAACTGCTGAACAAGTTGTTTAACGAATAATTCTAAAACAGTATAATCTATAAGATAACCTTTAACATTAATAAGTTATAATCTCCCGATGCAGTTATTATAATATTGTGCCGTAAATAGGGGTCAGGGGCATGATGAAAATTAAAATACAAAACAGGCTCAGCGTAAAGCTGATAATTTCGATATCGTTGATTCTTATCGCCGTACTTGCGGTACATACCTACATATCGGTTTCAGGGCTTACAAGCTATCTTACCGCATCCAGTTATCAAAACGCCTATAATATGAGCGATGTAATAAAGAAGTCCATCCGCTACAGTATGCTGTTGGACAGGAGGGGAGATGTGCATCAAATAATTAAGACGATAGGAACGGAAAAAGGCGTACGCGGGATCAGGATATATAATAAGCAGGGAGTAATAATTTTTTCGACGGATTCGAGCGAAATTAATAAACAGGTAAACTTGTCGTCGGAAGCTTGCATAGTATGTCACCAGCAGTCCGTTCCTCTTAAAAGTTTAACTAACCGCAACAAGATGAGGATATACAAGGATCCGGAGGATAATAAAGTCCTGGGCGTAATAAATCCTATTTATAACGAAAAGGATTGTTACACAGCCGACTGTCATGCTCACGGAAGCAAAGTGGAAATGCTCGGAGTTCTCGACGTTATGATTTCCTTAAAAGGTTTGGACGAAATTATATCCGCAAATACAAATTCGACAATAACCAATTCAGTGCTTATTACATTATTCATCGCGTTTTTCTGCGGATTGTTTATCACGGTGCTTGTCAATAAACCCATCCGAAAATTGCTGAAAGGAATAGAAGAACTGGGGAAAGGAAATCTTAGTTATAAGATCCCGATCGGTTCGAAAGGGGAACTTGGCCTGGTTGCCAGGAGGTTCAATGAAATGTCCGGCAAACTTGAGGCGGCCTATAAGGAAATAGAGGATTGGTCCGAGAATTTAAATAGAAAAGTCCAGCAGAAGACCGAAGAACTTCAAAAGATTTACGAGCAGGTGATACAAATCGAAAAATTGGCGTCGCTGGGAAAATTATCGGCTACAGTGGCACACGAGCTCAACAATCCCCTGGAAGGGATACTGACATACAGCAAATTAATCAACAAGAAATTGAAAGAAACTCAGAGGGACGGGGAGTTTGCGAAGTTGATTGAGTACCTGGAATTAATTTCGGAAGAATCCTCCCGGTGCGGAAAGATAGTAAAAGATTTGCTTTTGTTTTCACATAAAGGAAATAACGAATACCAGAGTTACGACATTATTTCGGTAATAGAGAAGTGCACAAAACTTATTGAACACCACCTGGAAATTCATCGTATTAAGCTTGTTAAAGAATACGCCGCGGACAAGGCGGAGGTATTTATAAATCCCCAGAAAATTCAGCAGGCACTTATGTCCGTTCTTATTAATTCTATAGAAGCAATGCCCGATGGCGGCAATATTTATATAAAAGTAGAAAAGGAATACGGTAATTTGACAATTAGGATTTCGGACGAGGGTATCGGAATCTCCGAGAAGGACCTGCCGCATATTTTCGAGCCGTTTTATACCACAAAAGAAGCTTCTAAAGGTACGGGGCTGGGGCTATCGATAGTTTACGGAATAATAAGCCATCACGACGGGTTCGTTGAAGTTGAAAACACGTCGCCCGCCGGGACGACTTTTAAAATTTCTCTTCCGTTAAAAGAAAAATAGGTTGAGTGTATTATGAATAAAAAAGAAAAAATATTAATCGCCGACGACGAAAAAATCGTCAGGGAGTCTTTGTTTCATTGGTTTGAAGACGAAGGTTACTCCGTGGAAATTGCAGAGGACGGAATTTCCGCGGTGAAATTATATATGAACGATAAATTCGATCTGGCATTGATAGATTTGAAGATGCCCGGTCTAAGCGGCCTCGAGGTGCTGAAGAAAATAAAAGATCTCGATAAGGATGCCGTCATTATAATGATCACCGCGTTTGCATCGGTTCCCACCGCTATTGCCGCACTGAAAGAGGGCGCTTTCGATTATGTCACGAAACCGGTCGACCCGGACGAGTTATCCCATCTAATAAAAAAAGCCCTTGATCAGAAAGCGCTTCAGGTTGAAAACAAAATGCTGAAGGAAAATATTGAAGAGATATTTAAACCGGCCAACATTATCGGCGAAGCGCAGTCGATGAAAAAAATATACGATCTTATGAAGGATGTGGCCTTAAACGATACGGCCGTGATTATAAAAGGAGAAAGCGGTAC
>JBJKOY010000174.1:0-1426 GCA_046706945.1 Ignavibacteriaceae bacterium
TTTATAAATTTATCCAAGGAATATACGGTAGGGAACCTCTTCTCCGGCAAAATTAAATTCGGCGGTAAATATAAATCGAAAAGCAGGTTTAATAACCAGTCGCAAAATGCCGCGTACTATTATCTGGGATTATGGCAGCAGTATGAGAAACTTCCCAACGGTTCAATACAACAGAAGAATTTCGGCGGATCATATTTTGAGGATTTCTTTCAAAGCGGCTCGAAAAACATTTCCTTCCAGGAATTTCTCGATACTCCCCCCGCATCAAGGAAAGTTGAAGGACTGTATAATTTATATCCTTTAATAATTAAAGACAGATTGCAGCAGTGGTACAATCTGAATAAATACGGTACGGATAAAACAGGCAGAACATATGAGTATAATGCCGATCCTACTTTCGCCGCGTATTATTACGATATTACCGAAGCCGTCTCTGCCGGGTATGTAATGAATACTTTTAACTTCGGTCAGAATATTACCTTTATCGCCGGCATACGGGTAGAACAGGAAAATAATGATTATAAGAATAATTATTCCAAAACAATGGCAAGCGGTTTCCCTAATATCAGCCTGCCGATAAGAGTTACGACGTCTACCTATACCCAAACGGAAGTAATGCCGAACTTTAATTTCAGAATAAAGCCAACCGACTTTATGAATATAAGGATAGCAGCCTATAAAGCGCTTGCCCGCCCGGATTTTAATATGAGATTGAATACTTACTTTGCATGGCGTCCTTCCAGTACCGGGGGAAACAAACAGTTAATAGTCGGCAACCCGTTATTAAAAACAGCCGAGGCATGGAATTATGAAATAAATACTTCTTTCTTCGGTAATAAAATCGGTTTGTTCACGGTTTCGGCTTTTTATAAAGAAATTAAAGATATGTACCACATGCTGAACCAAATCAACACTTCCGGAAATGTATTGTTTCAGGCACTCGGCATGGATACAAAAACCATACATACCGGCACTTACCAGCTTACGGTACCCTACAATTCATCGAGCCCTACTAAAGTATGGGGATTTGAATTTGAGCATCAGATCAATTTTGCTTATCTGCCCGGTCTGCTGCAGAATATAGTACTCAGTTATAACCTTTCTATTGTACGTTCCTTGACATATTTAATTGGTTCGAGAACGGATACCTCGTTCACAAATATCGGGGGGATACCTTTTCCTACCTACACCGAACATGCATATATATATAAGCAGGAATTGGAGGACCAGCCCAGGTTTTTCGGCAATATATCGCTGGGTTACGATATAGAGGGTTTTTCGGGAAGAATTTCGTTGTTCCATCAGTCCGATTACTACTCGTCTTTTTCGCCGAGCGGAAGAAGCGATAGGATAATTTCGGGTTACAACCGTATTGACTTGTCGCTGAAACAGAAAATTAACGATAATATTTCCTTACTGCTCGAAG